>JBDTAT010000385.1:0-2582 GCA_039924505.1 Bryobacteraceae bacterium | reverse complement strand
CTCATCGAACGCGTGCGCGGCGTAAGGGTAAAGGACGCCACCGGCGCGGCTGGGTATACCTACCAGATGCCCGGCGCGTTAAGTCCGCAACAGGTTCGCGATCTGATTCCGAAAGACATTCTGATTTTCAACTGGTTCTGGCAGGATGTGCGGGCCAAGGACGGACGCGGGGAGCCAAACGACATCGAGATTCAGGAGTTCGGATTCCATCAGATTTTTAATAATTTTACGCCGGCGATTGAGCACTGGCAGCGGCGCAGCCGCCGGCCGGGCGTCCTCGGCGGCGCCCCTTCGGCATGGGCAGCCACCAATGAATTCACGTTCGGCAAGGATTTGATGCACGACTATCTGGGGTGTATCAACCTGATGTGGTCCACGCATTGGACTACTGAGCAGGAGTTGTCGAAAATCGTGCAGTCGTTAATGCCGGACGTGCGGCGGCGGTTGAGCGGACGCGCACTTCCAAGCGAGGATGGCGATCCGGTAATTCCAGTGGATATATCCTCGGCCTTCGAGCACGCATATTTGGCCGATATGCCCGGCGTGAATCTGGACGTACTGAAAGCCGGCGCCGTTCAATCCGGAACTCTGAAGTTCCAGGTGCGGCCGGACGCCGTGGTGGTGGTGGGGACGGAGGGTGCGGAGCGAAACCCATTGCCGCGCGAATCGAAGCCGATCCCGATCGGGCAGGATGTCAGCAGCATCATATTTCTACAAGCGTCGGCGAAGCCCGCGGCTAACGACATGTCATACCGTTACATCCACAATTTTCCGGACACGGCCGATCTGCTGGGCTGGTATGAGGTGGTGTATGAAGATGACTTCGTCGAAACCGTTCCCATACGATTCGGGGTCAACATTCTGCCGTGGACGTGGGGTGCGGAGTCCGACGTGATCGCAAAAGGAGTGAATCCGACATCGCTTGATTACGCGTATGCGGCCGATGCGGTGAAATGTGGCGATTTCAATGGGCATCCCGTCACGTTTTTCGCATTCGAATGGGTGAATCCCCGATTTGGAAAACGTGTGAAGGAAATCCGGCTGCATGGCTCCGCCGGTTTTACAAACGTGAAGGGCAAGAAAACGCCATCGAACGCAATTGTTCTCGCTGCGGTGAGCGTGGTGAAGAAGCGGATAGATTGAAAGAAGAATGAAATCGATCCTACTCCGCGGCGCGGCGCTGCTCGATGGAACCGGAGCGCCGGCAACCAATGGCGACGTGCTGGTTATCGGCGACCGGATTGCCGAGTTCGGCCGGTTCGAAGCACCCGCCGATGCTGAGGTGGTCGACTGCCGCGGGTTGACGATTGCCCCCGGTTTCATCGATGCGCATAGCCACTCCGACCTGCAAGTTCTGGAGCGGCGGCCGGAGAAGATTTTGCAGGGCGTCACATCGGAGGTAGTGGGAAACTGCGGGTTCTCGCCGTATCCGGCGGCCGGGGACGCCGCCGCACTCCATGAATTCGCCAACGGAATTTTTCATGGCGGTGGCGGCTGGGGCTGGCCTTCGGCGCGCGCGTATCTGGAGGATACGTCGAAAGGCAGCGGTTACACTCACGCCGCATCGCTCGCCGGACACGGCAGCCTGCGCATCGCGCAAGTGGGACACCGGCTGGGCGCGCTCGCGGCATCCGAGTTGGACGCCCTTGCAGGCTCGCTCGACCAATCACTCGACGGCGGCGCGTGCGGATTTTCGACGGGCCTCATGTACTCGCCCGGCGCCAGCGCACCATTTGAGGAATTGGAGCGGCTCTGTAGCGTGGTGGCGCGACACGGCAAGATCTACGCGACCCACATGCGGAGCTATTCCTCCGGCCTGCTCGACGCCATCGACGAGCAAATCGCCCTGGCCCGCCGCACCGGATGCCGTTTGCAAATCTCGCATCTTCAGGCCGTCGGAAAAAAGAATTGGCCGATGCAGGAACGCGCACTGGAACGGATCGAGCAGGCTCGCGACGCGGGCCTCGACATCGCGTTCGATTGTTATCCCTATATTTACGGCAGCACGGTGTTGACGCAGCTTCTGCCGCAATGGGCGCTCGGCGGCGGGACGGACGGTTTGCTGGCGCGCTTGGCGGACGCGCGGGAGCGGGCAAAGATCGCGGCGGAAACGTTGGCGGCGTTCGAATACGCATGGACGGACCTGTCGATTTCCGCGGTTCACTCGCCGGAGAATGCGGGCCTTGTCGGCCTGAGCGTGGCCTCTATCGCGCAACTCCGCAGCCGCGAACCGATCGAAGTAGTGCTGGAACTGCTCGCGGAAGAACGCGGCGCGGTGAATATTCTGGAGCGCAATCAAAGCGAAGAGAATCTGCGGCAGACGTTGACGCACCCGCTCTCGGTAGTCATCAGCGACGGCTTTTACGTAAACGGACGCCCGCATCCGCGCCTCTCCGGCACATTTCCGTTTCTCCTCGGCCATGTGGTCCGCCGCTTCGGCTGGTTGAATCTGGCCGAGGCAGTACGGAAAATTACCGATGCGCCCGCGCGCCGCTTTGGATTCACGCATCGCGGCCGCCTGGCGCGCGGCTACTTCGCCGACCTCACCGTCTTCGATGCGGACGCGATCGACAGCCCCGCCG
>JBDTAT010000384.1:0-4626 GCA_039924505.1 Bryobacteraceae bacterium | reverse complement strand
AAAATTGCGATAGCACGAACGGCGATGCCTGGCGGGCAGCCGGCGCGGCGAACGAGTCGAAAGCGTGGCCGATCAGCATGATGACCGCGGCAAGCCCGCGCATCCAATCGAGAAACGGTAGCCGGTTTTGACTCTTGGTAAGCGCCGCCATCGGATTTCACAGCAAAGGAAGGTCCACCACGCTTCGTCGACGGACGCTACTTGCCCGGATACGTCTTCTCAACCCCCGGAGGCAGGTTTAGTTCCAACTCTTTCTCGGAGGGCACGGGACTCAACTTCAGATCGCTGTAAGTAACTATGGTATAGTCGCCCGAGTTCTGGTTCAATTTCTCCCGCACTGGATAGCCGTTGTCGTCGGAGATCCACAACTCGATTGTTTTGAAATTTTCCAGAACCTCGGCCGACTTGGGCGTAAGTTCCAGGTGCGCCACACCGGCCCCCGCCACCGTTTCGTGGTCCAGAAGCCGGATAGTGTAGTCCTTCTCCAATTCCGCCCGTGCGGTCGCGAAACCCAGCAGCGTAAACTGGTCCACCTGGTTACCATACTTGCTGATGTCGAAAATTTGCACTGTTTTTATTTTGGGCAAGTAGATGCGGAGCGTGCGGTGGCGGAACTCGTACGTTTTTTGATCCGGTGGCGCCACATTCCATAACCCCTCGACCTCGTGCGCGTGCGTGCGCCGCATGTACAGAATGCCGCTCTGCTCGCTATCGTCGTTGATGACCGCCGTGTGGGTGAGCCGCTTCATGGTGGCCGTCATGCCCTGGAAAGCCTGCGCGGCCCGATCCATATGAGTCAGCACTCCGTCGAGCGTTACGGCATCGGGCGCAGCCGGGGCCAGGCCGCAGCACATCAGGCCCGCCCACGCCACGATAAGGGTTCCGATTCGCATGAATTCCACCGGTCCGTAAGCGGCTACGGCGTGGTGAACGCCATGTAGCCTTTAAGCACCTGCTCGGAGTCGAAGATCGGCTCCAGCCGGACCATGGCCGGTTTCTTTCCGGTTCGTTTTCTCACCAGCGCTGTCACCCGCGCGGCGCGCCCCGCCTCGGACACCCCGGCCAGCAGGTCCGGCTCAATCCAGAACGCGCTAGTCCCGTTTGCGGCCGGCACCATAACGACGCTGCTGGCCTTGGGCTGGTCCCGGAACCAATCGCGCGGGGTCAGGAAAATAAACACCAGGATCAGGCTGACCATGACGTCGTACTGCCAGCCTGCGCGTGGATAGTCCCACAGAATAAACCGCCGAAAGCCGCCCACTGGTTTCAGTTTATCAGATCGCCGCGAATCCACGGCGGGCGCGTAACGGTTCGGCCCTGGCGCGCGTGGACCACACCGATTGAACACGGCGGGATGAAAAGCTGGAGAACGGCGGCCGCGTGCTCCAAAGCGCAAAGGGTGCGGCGCGCACTTGCCGTCCGGGGCAGAAATTGTTTCGCGTCGCACTCCGTTTTGCGCGTGTTCCTCGGAAGGTCTGTCCGATGGCCGATAAGAACTGCATGGACCCGAAGCAAGGACGTCTGTTCCAGGAATCAGGCACAATGGAGAAGACGAGAATGCGACGGACGGCATCACCGATTCAAACGCAACCACCGGCGGTTACGCGAGCCACATCGCGTGGCAAACTAATCGCTTTTGGCTGGTACGGCGGAAAATTCAGCCATCTTAGCTGGCTGCTGCCCTTGCTTGGCGATTGTCATCACTACTGTGAGCCGTTTGCCGGCTCGGGCGCCGTGCTGCTGAACCGTAAGCCCTCGCCGGTGGAAACCTACAACGATGCGGATGGGGAGGTGGTTAACTTCTTCCGGGTCCTCCGGGACCAGCCCGAGAAGCTCACTCGCGCCGTTGGCCTCACTCCGTTTTCGCGTGAGGAGCTGGCCATCGCAGTGTCCACCACCGCACAGGAAATCTCGAATGTCGAGCGGGCGCGGCGTTTCTACGTCCGGGCACGCCAAGCGCGCACCGGCCTTGCACAGACCGCCTCAATTGGGCGTTGGGCCAACTGCAAGGATACCAGCCGCGCCGGAATGTCCGGAGCCGTGTCCCGCTGGTTGGGCAGTGCCGATCAACTCCCGGAGATCGCGCTGCGCCTGCTTCGTGTTCAGTTCGAAAATCGTCCCGCCGGGGAAGTCATTGAATTGTACGATGGCCCGAATACTCTCTTCTATTGCGATCCGCCCTATGTCCATTCGACGCGCGGCGATAAAAAGGCGTACGGGTTCGAGATGACCGATCTGGAACATGAATGCCTGGCCGACGTGCTCTCGCGATGCAAAGGAAAAGTCGCTCTCTCCGGTTATCGCTGCGATCTGATGGACGAACTCTACCGGGGATGGACCCGATTCGACGCGGCCGCGAAGCACTGCCACTCCATTAAGAAGATGCGCCAGGAAGCGCTATGGATGAATTATTGACTCCAGGGTTCGCCGGCCACTCTCTCTCGATACACTACGCATAGTGCCCCCTCCGAAGCGTCCATCCCGGCCAGACCAGATCTTCGCCGACAAGTGCATGGCAACACTCGAACAGTGTTGGCCGGAAGTCTGCGCACGCGCCGAGGCCTCTCCGGCTTTCGATTATCTGGACGATTCCAATTTAATTGAATCGATCCGCGATTCTTTGGCGGACTCCACCGACAAGACTTACCATTACGTGCTTATTACGCAGCTCGTTTCAAAGGTCACGAACGCCGCATTGAACGCGCGTTCGCTCCAGGAACGGGCCGACGTGGACGGATCGTTTGATCCGCGAAGTGTCTGCAAGAAAGTCATCGTGCCGTTCGACCGGGCACAGCTTGACGGCGCGCTGGGACGCTCGCCCGACCCGTATGTCAACAATCCCGTCCGCGTTCCGTTGCTGACAAAAGCGGACCGCGGAAGCAAGAGTGACCCGGAAATGTGGGACAAACTCTGCGACTTGGTCGACATTGTGGAAGCCAAAGACGAGGCATTCGCGAGAAATCTGTTCCTGCAAGTGCTGCTGGAGATTTATCGGAAGTTAGGAACCGTGGAAATCCGTTACGACGTTCCGCTCCGTGCCAGTCTGGTACAGGTTATCGCCGCGACAGAATCGTTCAGCGAGGAAAAATCCGGCGGGGATCGGCCGCTGGCGCTGGCGGCAGCCCTGTTCCAGATCATCGGTAAGTACTTCAAACTGTTCCAGCCGGAAATAAGGCGGGGAAAGATTAACGCATCGGATGCAGCCGCCGGCCAAGTGGCCGATTTGGAGTGTATCGACGCCGGCGGAAGGGTTGTACTCGCCGTCGAAGTGAAGGATCGAACCGTCACGGTTTCCGATTTAGAGGAGAAACTGGGCGCTACCCGCAAGAAGGCAATCCGCGAAGTCTTCTTCCTCTCCGGCCGAAGAAACGCTCAAACCCGAAGTGCCCAAACCGACGACGTGGCAGCTCGCGTTGCGAAGGAGTTTTCCGCCGGACAGAACCTCTACGTATTCCATCTGATCGATCTGGCCAGATCCGTGCTCGCGTTGGCCGGAGAAGAACCCAGACGTGAGTTTCTCCTTCTAGTTGGCCGGCAACTCGATGAATTCTCCGATACAAAGCACCGCTTGGCTTGGAAGCGGGCGCTTCAGCAAATGGCCACTGCGCTAAAATAGCCCCCTAGTGAATCCCGTTGCCCTTGTCACCGGCGCCAGCCGCGGTATCGGCCGCAAAATTGCCGAGGAACTTTCGCGCACCCACAAAGTAGTGGCCACCTACCGCGGCCGCCGCGATGCGGCCGAATCGCTGCGCGAGGCCACCGGCGCTGAAATTTTTCAGTGCGATCTTGGCTCGGCCGCCGATCGCGCGGCATTGCTCGAGTTCGCGCACGCCCGTCTCGGCCGCATCGATCTGCTGGTGAACAACGCCGGCATGGCCCCGCGCGTCCGCCGCGATCTTCTCGAGGCCACCGAAGAAAGTTTTGACGAGCTGATCGGCGCGAATCTCAAAGGTCCGCACTTCCTCACCCAGCACGTCGCCCGAGGCATGGTCGGTCGCGGCGAAGGCGGCCGCATTGTCTTCATCACCTCCATCTCTTCCTACACTGCGTCCGTCAATCGCGGCGAGTATTGCATTTCGAAGGCCGGCCTCAGCATGAGCGTCGCACTCTACGCCGCCCGCCTCGCCGCGCACGGCATCGGCGTCTTTGAGATCCGGCCCGGTGTCATCCGCACCGACATGATCGCGGCCGTCGAAGACGCCTATGAACAGAAAATCGCGGACGGATTGCTCCCGCAGCGCCGAATGGGCGAGACCACCGACGTCGCGCGCGCCGTCCGCGCCGTCGCCGACGGGCTGCTCGATTATTCCACCGGCCAGATTCTCAACGTAGACGGCGGTTTTCATCTCCGCACGCTGTAACCGAAAATTAGCCAGCCCGATATTTCTTGTACCCTGCCTTCGATAGGAATACAATTTCAATCAACGAAGCTCTTGGGGATAAATGTACAAGTTGTTAGGGGATTCCATGTCGAAAACTTTCCAAACGCTATTGCTGTCTTTTTTCATCTGCGCATTCGCTCTCTGCGCGCAGGATTTTCGCGCCACCATTCTTGGCCAGGTGACCGATCCGTCCGGATCGGCCATCGCCGGCGCCTCCGTCAAAGCCACCAATGTCGACACCAAT
>JBDTAT010000383.1:0-5946 GCA_039924505.1 Bryobacteraceae bacterium | reverse complement strand
GGCAAATTTTCTTAATCGTCGCGAATTTCTCTCGGCTGCCGCAAGTATCGGCGCCTTGCACGCTGCCGGCGCACCCGGACCCGAGCCCAAGCTAAAGCCAAAAGCCGACTCCGTGATCTTCATCTGGCTTCCCGGTGGCATGGCGCAGACCGACATGTGGGACCCGAAGCAATTCACGCCCTACGAACGCGGCATGAAGGGCAGCCAGTTGCTCGGCACATGCCCATCCATCGCGACGTCGGCCGACGGCATCCGCCTGGGCCAGGGTCTGGAAAACATCGCCTCCGTGATGCACAAGGGCGCCATGCTGCGCACCCTTTCGAGCCAGACCAAGTTCGGCGCGGTGCATTTGAAAGCCCAATATTACGCCATGACGGGCTATCTGTTTCCGCAAAGCGTCCGTGTCCCGAGTCTGGGAGCCATGGCCGGGCGCACCCTCGGCCGCCGCAATCCGAATGTGCCCGCCTACATTTACGTCGGCCGCGACGTTGACACCAGCGACGAGGAGAAGTTGTTTATCAGCGAATACATCGGCCCTGGCTTTTATGGCGTGAACCACGCCCCCTTCATGATTCCGGAACCGGCCAAGGGCCTATCCACGCTGAACGCCGTCGCCGGAATGAAGATGGACCGCCTGGACCGCCGTCAGGCCTATCTGGAAGCGATCACCGGCTTGGCGTCGAAAGAATTGGCCGAAGCCAACCAGGCCACCGATTACATCAAGGTGATGGAAGCGGCCCGCGCCATGATGGATTCGCCCGTCAAAAAAGCGTTCGATTACCAGAAGGACGAAAAACCGGAGACTATTAAAGCCTACGAGCCGGAGATTGCGCAGGACCAACTGCTCGACACCAAGTATTACTACGGCAACCGCTTCGGCCATGGCCTGCTGCTCGCCCGCCGATTGGTCGAATCCGGCGCGCGCTTCGTGCAGGTGGAATATCAGTACGGGCCGTTCAAGGGATTCGACATGCACGAAAGCGGCCAACGGCGCATGGTGGAGATGAAGAAACAGGTGGATAAGCCGATCGCGCAACTGATCCGCGATCTCGACCAGCGCGGTATGTTGGACCGCACCCTAGTCGTGCTGGCGTCTGAGTTTGGACGCACCATTGCGTCGGCGCCCGCCGCCGGCAAGGAACCCGACGGTTTCGCCGAGCGCAATACCGGTGAGAACCTGGTCATCGACAATCCGAAAATGTACGGATTCCACGGCCACTTCAGCACCTGCAGTTGCATGACGTTTTTCGGCGGCGGTTTCAAGCCGGGCTTTGTTTACGGCAAGACGGCGGACCGTCATCCCATGCAACCGGTCGAAAATCCCGTCGCGCTGATCGACGCCTACGCCACTATCTTCCGAGCGCTCGGCATCCCGGCCGATACAAATTACGTCGTTGAGGGCCGCCCCTTCTACCTCACCAACAACGGCAAGGGAAAAGCCGTCGAAGCATTGCTCGCGTGAGCTACTTCACCATCCGCAAAATACCAAACGCCGCCGGCACGTGAAAGCTCGCACTCATCGTCGGCTGCCACGCGATCGACAATCGCCTCGGTTCTACACCCGTCATGCGATAGAGACCCGCCCGCATCTCCCGCCCCACTTGCGGCTTGCGCGAATCAATCGAAGCGAGTGGAATTTTCATCTCCCCATACCAGATCTTCCGCTTATCGTCAACTCGCGCCTTCACCGTGAATCCCGAGTTCCACGTTTCGCCGAGTTGCTTTCCCGCGTGGTCGCGATCGATATCCAGATCCACCCACTCACCCTGCGGCGAAACCTCAAATTCCTTGTAGTGGCCGGTATGATCGAATTCGCTGCCGAGAAACGCCTCGGCCACATCCCAGTTCCACAAACGGTCCGTCTCGGTAGTCGTTGACGGATTCGGTTTCAAGTTCAACCGGTCAAACGGGCAGATGAACAAAATGTAGAGGTTGTGCCGGGTCCACCGGCTGCGGAATTCCGTCTCGAATCCGGGAACGGGCCGCCCCAGCGAATCCTTGGTCGCCAGCACGCCGGCGGCGTTCTTCCATTGCGGAGCGCTTGCATCCGCCGTCAGCGCGAAATCGTGCGCGGAGTAGCGGCTCTGAATGACATCCGCCGCCTGTGCGCACGCAATCGCGATCGCGAACACGGCCATCACGCGCATCCATCGCTCAAGCGGACGCCAAAACGAAAATGGTTCCAAGTGACCCCCAAAACAGCTTGTTCGCCGACTGGCATACACAGTCTGAACTTGGCTACCGGCGGCGCCGTGACGTGTCCTCTTCGCTCCCCGCAACCGCTCTTACAGCAGTCGCGGATCAATGCTCGGAAGCCTGTCCGCAGCCTTCCACCAATAGAAACCGGCGCATCGAGACGGCCTTTTACTCTCCCACAGCGACGGTCGCCTTGCGGTTTCCACCACGGTGGAGTCAACGCTCCCGGCCTATCTCTTCCTCGCCATTCTGAACTACCTGCCCCGCCCGTTCGGTTGCATGCTCCCGCCCCCATCGCTTTTTGAGCTTTGGGAGCGATCCTCGCCCGCAACCCGTTGCCGAACCGCAATCCAGAACTCCCGAACTGTCCGCGAACTCCCGCTCCCCTTCAGGATCTCTCAATCCTTCCAGATCGAAGCGCTCGGCCCGTTAACAGCCCGCGAAGCCCGCCTGCGCGCGACGCCCGATTTCCCTTCGCTCCCCGTCAGCGTATATTTTATTATGGCCGCCGCCGGATCATCGTTCCAGGTCCGCTACATCCCGTCAGGTTCGCTGTTCCGTGAACCTCTTGGAACCATATCCATACTGCGCCGAAACGGAATCGTAGTCAAACAAAAATCGATCCTAAAACCCGGTTTTCCGCAGTTTTTATCTCCTCTAGTGTCAGAACCTTAGAAGCCGAACCCGGTGCAAGTCCTGTGGATAAAACGGCCGCCGCTGGTTTTGTTTCGCCGGTTCCGGGCGCTCCGCGGGAACAATCCCACCTGTAAGAGCGTCAAATGCGCAAAGGGTGCGGCGCGCACCGCCGCACCTCTTAAGTAGCAGCCCGCAAAACGGATCGCGCGGACTGCTTACTGGATCGCAATGAGGGTGCCCGCGCGCCCTTTGCAGGCTAACCAGGAACCATTTCGCGCCGCACTCCGTTTTGCGCGTGTTCCAGAGAAGTGCAAGGCAAAAGATGCTTGAAGTCCGTCATCTCGTGAAGCGCTACAACCGCATCCCCGCCGTCGATGATGTCAGCTTCACCATCCGCCCCGGCGAAATTCTCGGGCTTCTGGGACCGAATGGCGCCGGCAAAAGCACCACCGTCAAAGTGCTGACCGGCCTGATGGAGCCAACCTCGGGCGAAATCTTTTTTCAGGGCCAGGACGTGCGCGCCGATTGGATCGGTTTCCAGCGCCGCATGGGCTACGTCCCCGAGGAGCCGCACCTCTACCCGCACCTCACCGGCCGCGAGTATCTGCAACTGGTCGGCCGCCTGCGCGGCATCCCGCACCTCACTCTGAATCCGCGCATGGATGAAATGCTACGCCTGTTCTCGCTGTGGGAAGACCGCCACTCGCCGCTCGCCTCCTATTCCAAAGGAATGCGCCAGAAAATCCTCCTATCCGCGGCCTTGCTCGGCAATCCCGACCTGCTGATTCTAGACGAGCCCTTCTCCGGACTCGACGTCAATGCGGCCCTGGTGTTGCGCACCCTTCTGCACGCCCTCGCCGCAGGGGGAAAAATGATTCTCTACAGCTCCCACGTGCTGGAGGTCGTGGAAAAAGTCTGTTCCTCCGTCGTCATCCTCCGCAAGGGAAAAATCGTCGCGCACGACGCCGTCGAACACCTCCGCGACCTCATGCGCCAACCCTCCCTCGAAGGGGTTTTCTCGCAACTCACCGAGCAGGAGGATCCCGCCCGCATAGTTACCGGCATCCTCGCCGCGATTCGGAGCTGAGGCCACGAACCGGTGACCGAGCGCCCCGGCCGACCGTTCGCCCTATCCGGTATAAACCAGTGGCTTGAGCAAACCCACTCGGCCGGTTTCGAGCTGCGCCGCCACTTCTTTCTTCGCTTTTTCGACAGCGATCTGGTTTCCACTCCCGGCCAGTGGCGTGTCGTCGCTATCGGAGCCGTCTCCATCCTGCTCTCGCTCAGCATCCTCTGGGTCCAGGCCTACTATCACAAATACCTGGAATTGAACCAGCAACCCACGTCCGAGCCTTACCGCATGGCGCAGCTCGCCGACATCGGATTTGTCATTACGCTGGCGATGTTCGCTATCGGCCTCTTCACCACGCTCCAATGGACCGCCCTGTTCCCGGGCCTGCGCGACTATCTGGCATTGGCCGCGCTGCCGATTCGCATGAGCCAGATCTTTGCCGCCAAGTTCACCGCGCTTTTGGGCTTCGCCGGAATCTTCATTGTCGCCGTCACTTTGCTTCCCAGCGTTTCACTTCCCGCGGTGATGTCCGGACAATATGCGGCGCGCCTCGTCTGGCAGGTTCCGGCGATTTTCATCTCCTCATCGCTCGCCGCGGTGTTCGTGTTTTTCACTCTCGTCACCGTGCAAGGCGTTCTGCTGAATCTTCTCACCACCGCCCCCTTCGGCCGCCTCTCGCTGGCCGCGCAAGGCGTGCTGCTCACGGCGCTGCTTTGCGGACTGCCTTTCGTTTTCTCCATCCCCGGCCTCCCGCCGCATATGCGCCAGCGCCCCCACTGGCTGCTATGGACGCCGCCGGCCTGGTTCCTCGGCGTCGATCAGGCGATCGCCGGCAATCGTGAACCGTTCGCGCGTTCTCTCGCGTGGCTCGCCATCGCCGGCGTTGCTGCCGCCGCGTGTGCCGCTATCGCATCGTATTGGTGGAGTTACCGCCGCCACAAAGTGCGCCTTCTCGAATCGCGCGTCGCCGCTCACCGCCCGGAACGCCGGTGGGCCGCGGCCATCGCCTCCCGCATGAACACGCGCGAGCTGGCCGTCTTCTCCTTCATCGCCAAGACGCTCAATCGCAGCCGTCCGCATCGCCTGGTCCTCACCGCCTACGCCGGCGTGGCCCTGGCCATGATCTGCGAGAGTTTTGTCAGCCTCGCGGTGGCGCGCAATTTTCGCGGATTTTCCGTCTCTACACCGGCGCTGCGCCAGGCGGCCGTCTCTGCGCCGCTAGCCCTCTCGCTGTTCGTGCTCGGCGGTTTCCGCTATTTGTTCCGCCTCCCGGTGGAATTGCGCGCCAACTGGATCTTCCGCATGAACGAATCCGGCAACCGCCTCCGGTTCCTGGCCGCGGTCGAGCGATTTCTCCTCTATTGCGCCATCGCCCCCGTCGCTTTGCTCACCCTCCCGCTTGAAACGCGGCTCCTCGGCCCAAGTGCAGGATGCGCCGCCGCGCTTCTCTGCCTGCTTCCCTCACTTACGCTGATGGAGCTGGCGCTGCTGCAATTCGAAAAGATTCCCTTCACCTCTTCGTATCTACCCGGCCGCCGCCCGCTGATCGAAACTTTGCTGCTCTATACCGTCGCCATTACTCTGTACGTTACCGTTCTCGGCGGTCTCATCGCGTGGTGCCTGCGCGCGCCGGTTTCAACTCTCGTGCTCGCCATCGGTCTCGCGGCCGTCTGGTGGAGAACCCGAACCGCCCGCCTCCAGGTTCGCGAATTCGGCAATCTCGAGTTCGAGGAATCGATCGAGCCGGCCGTCCTCACCCTCAGCATCTTCCGCGACTAACCCCACGCGACTAAGTTCTTCGACCGCGAGATTCAGTGAATCTCGCGCAACCGCTTGCTGACGCGCGCGGCTCGGAACGGACCGCGATCATGCGAGTGCCGGTACGGGCGTTCCGAGCCGCGACCAGAGAGGGAGCGGTTGCAGATCGAAAAGAAAACATCTCGCGGTCTAAGGCCTGGCCCACTCCACTTGCGCCCAGCCTCCCGGTTGCGGTTTCATGAACCCATGGCACAGTTTCGGCACGCACTCGCGGCTTGCGCACT
>JBDTAT010000382.1:0-2508 GCA_039924505.1 Bryobacteraceae bacterium | reverse complement strand
TCACGCACAGGCTCCAGTGGCCCTTCCGGTCGGCTTTCAAGACGTGCGCCTTCCAGACAGGAACGGATCTTAGTTCCTCTTGATCTTCGATATCCTGCAAGAACGCCAGCATCCTCCGCAACTTGTCCACCGCATCCGGCGGCACGCCTTTGGAGCTGTCGTCCACGAAGAGCCTCTTCAGTCCCTTATGGACGAAATTCCTGATCCTCACTCAAAACGAGTGTAGCCTGTTGCTTTACACTTGTCAATTTAGCCGTAGTTCACCGCGGCGGCAAGTTACAGCAGCGCGCCCCGGCCATTTCGCACTCGAATCCGTCACCGCACCCGCGGATGATCGCGGCCGCATAGTCGCTGGCGCACGGCATCCCGCATGGCTCGCGCCGCCGCCTCCCTCACGCCCCGTCCGTCTTCCGCGCCTCCCGCAAATCGATCCCCAACTGCTGGCACTTTTTATAAAGATGACTGCGCTCTAACCTCAGCGCCTTCGCCGTTTCCGTCATCCGATGGCCGTGCCGCTTCAACTCCGCCAGCAGCACGCCGCGCTCGAATGCCTCGACGCGCGCCGCCAGCGGTCCTTCCGCCCGCGCAACCTCCACTCCGCCATCGCGCGGCAGCGCCATCCGCACCGTTTCGCGGTCCACGTCGTCCGCCGCCAACAACAGCAGCCGCTCCACCATGTTCCGCAGCTCGCGCACGTTGCCCGGCCACGCGTACTGCTGTAACTCCTCGCAAGCGGCCGCGCTGAATTTCCGCGGCTTCCAGCCGTTCTGCCCGGCCACCTGCGCCGCGAAATGCTCCACCAGCAGCGGGATGTCTTCGACGCGCTCGCGCAGCGGCGGCAGCGCCAGCGGATACACATAGATGCGATGAAACAGGTCCTGGCGGAACAATCCCTTCTTCACCATCTCGTCCAGATCGCGATGCGTCGCAACCAGCACCCGCACATCCACCGCCACCGGCCGGCCGCCCCCGATGCGCTCCACTTCGCCCTGCTCCAGCACGCGCAGCAGCTTGGCCTGCATCGTCACCGGCATGTCGCCGATCTCGTCTAGAAACAGCGTCCCCCTGTGCGCCTGCTCGAATTTACCCAGCCGCCGCGCCGCCGCCCCCGTGAATGAGCCCTTCTCGTGCCCGAACAATTCCGACTCAATCAACTCCGCCGGAACCGCCGCGCAATTCAGCGTCACGAACGGACCCCCGGCGCGCGGGCCGCGGTCATGCAGTGTGCGCGCAATCAGCTCTTTCCCCGTGCCGGTTTCGCCCAGAATCGCCACCCGCGTATCGCCTGCTGCCACACGCTCCACTTGCGCCAGCACGCGCCGCATCGCCTCGCTGCGCCATACCAGTCGATGCCCGCCGGCGCGCTGGCGAAGCTGCCGGTTCTCTTCCTCCAGCCGCGCCAGCTTCAGCGTATTTTCCACCGTCAGCAGCAGCTTATCGGTTGAAAGCGGCTTCTCCAAAAAGTCCACCGCGCCCAGCCGCGTCGCCCGCACCGCCATCTCTACATTCGCTTGGCCGGAAATCATCACCACCGGCGTCGCCACGCCCAGCTTCTTCAAATCCTCCAGCAGCGCCAGTCCATCTTTGCCCGGCATCACCACGTCGGAAAAAATCAGATCGAACCGGCGCGACTTCACCAGCTCCAACGCCCCCGCCGCGCTGCCGCACACCGTCGCCTCATAGCCCGACAGCCGGAATGCGCGCGCCAGCGACGCCAGCGTGTTGGCGTCGTCATCCACAATCAGTAAAGAGGCCGTTGTCATGGAATAGGCAATTCAATGCGAAACGTGGAGCCGGCCCCCGGCTCGCTCTCCACGGAAATTTTACCCCGGTGATCGCTCACCACGGATTGCGCAATCGCCAGCCCGAGACCCGTCCCGTGCTGTTTGGTCGTGTAATAAGGCGTAAACAATCGCTCGCGCTCCTCTGGCGTCAACCCGTGCCCGGTGTCCGCAACTTCCACGACCACGGAATTCTCCGTGCGCCCCGTTCGCACCGTCAATACTCCTCCTTCCGGCATCGCGTCCATCGCATTCAGCACCAGATTCCGCAGCGCCCGCCCAATCTGTTCGGCGTCGGCTTGAATCGCAGGCAGGCCGTCCGCATACTCGACGCGCCGTTCAATCGCGGGACGCCCCGGCTGGTCGAATTGCGCCGCCGGCAGATTCATCGCGTCCCGCACCACATCGTTCATACGAATCGTTTCCAACTGCGGCGGCGGCATCTTGGAGAAATCGCTGAACCGGCCGATAATGGTTTTCAAGTTCTGTAACTCGGCCAGCAGCGTGCTCGTGCTTTCGCGAAACACTTCGTCGAATTGCTCCGGCGCGCGGTGGCGGGCGCGCTGCAAATTCTCCACCGTGATTTGCAGTGGAAACAGCGGATTCTTCAGCTCATGCGCCAGCCGCCGCGCCAGTTCGCGCCACGCGGCCACACGTTCGGCCTGCAGTAACCGGTCTCTCTGTTCCACCAGTTGCCGTGTCATTTCGTTGAAGGCGCGCGCCAGTT
>JBDTAT010000381.1:0-3920 GCA_039924505.1 Bryobacteraceae bacterium | reverse complement strand
CGAATTCTGTCCGCAGGGCACAACTTCGTTGCCTTGGGAGGTCGGAACGTTGATGAGCACGGTCTGTCCTTGAACACCGGAAAGGGCTCCGGTGCCGCGCAGCCCGCGGTGCTCCCCTGCATTAAATTGAATGGCGCCGAAATTTTGTTTGCCATCCATCGATGCCAGATTGGCGTGCGTGCCGGGAGTTGCGTCGATGCGCGGCGCAGGATCGTAATACACCAGAACTCCGGATTGGCCCGTTGTGGCATCGCCGGCGTCGACGGGATATTGGCGCGAACCGACGTAGACAAAGTTGTCGACCGTGTCCACTCCCAGACCATGCGCGTTGCGGCCCGTGCATTGGACTCCCACCAGATTCGCCTGACCCGCACCCGGCGAGTTGAACACGCCGATGACAGGAGACGCCTTGGTGCTGTCCGCCGGGCAGCCGGTGGTCGTGCTGACGTTGCTCCCCGAACCGGTGTAGAAATTCCGGGTGTTCGTATTGAACAACAGCAGGTCGGTTCCGGTGACGTCGGAGAACTGCTTGATGATGGTCCCATGCGTGAGGTCCATCATCACCTGTCCCTGGTCGGTGCCGCATCCGAGCAGCGCTACGTTGGTCACCGGATCGATATCGATTCCGTGCGGAACGCAGCCCGGCGTCAGATATTTCGCCGTGATCGCGTTGGCGATCGGATCGTAAGCGTACAATCCCGCGCCGGCGTTCTTGTTATCGCCGTCGGTGATCACTTGGTAGATCAGGCCGTCGTTCGGATTGAAGCGCATCAACTCCGGACTTCCCGGAAGCTGCAACTGGGTGCCGACGACCTGGTTCATCAGATCGATACCGGTCATATAATACGGGGCGTTCCCGTTGATGACGTAGACCGTGCGATTCAGCGGATCG
This sequence comes from Bryobacteraceae bacterium, assembly GCA_039924505.1. Lineage (GTDB taxonomy): Bacteria > Acidobacteriota > Terriglobia > Bryobacterales > Bryobacteraceae > JBDTAT01. The sequence goes on along the minus strand of JBDTAT010000381.1, from coordinate 3,028 downwards.
TAATCGAGCGCGTCGGTGCCCCCGGTGATGTTGGGAATCACATATTGCTCGGGCGCGAGCGAAGGCAACCGAAGGTCGTAGACGAAAACATTCGCCTTGCCGTCGGTCGCGACGAGCTTTTGCAGCTCCGGGACGACGAGGACGCCGTTCGTGCTTCCGCCGCTCGGAAGCGCGACGCCGCCGATGACGCCATTGCCGATGGTGTCGATGGCGGTGATCGATTTGTTGGTGCGGTCGGCCACATACATCACGCGGGTCCGCGGATTAAAGGCGAACAGATCGAAATTCGCTTGCGTGGAACCGGTGTTCGTCCAATTCGGAACCGGAATATTCTGGACGAATTCGAGAACATGATTTGGCACCGTCGTCTGGCCAGATGCCGGGGTCAGAAATACGGCGCCGAGCGAGAACAGCAGTGCGCTTCGCATTCCCCGTTGCAGTTGCGTCATTGGTTTGCTCCTTGCGGCGCTGGATGCGCCACAGGCGAGTATACTCCAACCGGAATTTCAAGGGGTAGATTGTCCCCGGATTTATTGGCGGAAAATTTCGATGCGCTGGTTCTTTGCGCGGCCTTGCGGCGTCGCGTTATCGCCCACCGGCTCGGCGTCCCCGTGACCGGAAACGGTGATTCGTTTCTGCACCGCGCCGTGCGATTCGAGCCAATCCACCACTGCCTGCGCCTCCTGGCTGGAGAGCGCCTGGCCGGCTGACGGCAATCCGGCGCTGCCGGTGTGGCCTTCAAACCGCAGGCTCCAGCCGGGGTGGTCCTTCACCAGCGTCAGTACTTCCTGCAGCACCGGTTCGGACTCGCGCAGCACCTTCCCCTTAGGACCGAACCGGACTCCGTAGATGGCCACGTGGCCGGATTTTTCCAGTTCATCGGTCATCCCGGATGCATCGGCGATGTCGCCCGGATCGGGCGGCGTCACTTGGATCTCGGTGAGAGTGTAGTACTTCGCGATCGCCTCCACCACCGCCCACTGGTCGCCCTTCCGCGCCGAGAGCAGCGCATCGCTCAGCGTGGAGACGTAGGGGAGCTGAAAACCGGCAGCGCGCAGATGGTTCGTGACATAGCTACTGACCTGCGCAGGCGTGACCGCCGGCAGGCACTCATACATGGTGACGCGGAAACTGCCCTCAATGGTCAGGTCTACCGGCTCACCGTTTTTATCCGCGCGGATGGGAACATCCTTGCGGCTATAGTCCTTCTTCTCGCAGTTGTCGATGCGGCAACCCGGTGCGCGGGGCAAAATGTTCGAGTCCGCACACCCCTTCGCATCTGGAGCCAACGGCTGGCACCACACGCCGCCTGCGACTATCACGCCGCCAAGAACCACGCAAATAGAACGCATTCCGATCCTTCAGTTCCATCGGCATAGCGCGGCCAAAAGTTTACAGCGGGCGACCGGATAACCGCCCAGGCGTTTCCCGTATGCACTATAATCGGCGGGTTGCCGCGAAATGGTTCAAAGACGACCCGCCGGGCCTTTCTCGCGCTGCCGGCCGCGCTGCCACTTGTGGCGCGGCCCCAACGCACGGAGGTTTCGATCGGCCGCGGCCGTTTTCTGATAAACGGGCGCCCCACGTATGCTGGCCGCGCGTACCGCGGCCACACAATTGAGGGCCTGTTGTTGAACTCGCGCATGGTGCAGGGCCTGTTCGACGACGCGAATCCGGAAACGCGAAGCCGCTGGAACTATCCCGACACGGGCCGCTGGGACGCCGAACGCAACACTCGCGAATTCGTCGCCGCCATGCCCGAGTGGCGCCGCCATGGCCTGTTGGCCTTCACCGTAAATCTGCAATGCGGCAGTCCGGAAGGGTACTCGAAAAATCAACCTTGGGAGACCGGCGGATTTCGCGCGGACGGCTCGATAAAGGCCGCCTACCTAAGGCGATTACAGCAAATTCTAGACCGCGCCGATTCGCTCGGCATGGCCGTCATCGTTGGCTGTTTTTACGTCGGCCAGGACCAGCATCTTCGGGATGAGGCCGCGGTGCGCCGCGCGGTGGGCGCGACGGTCCATTGGGTGCTCGGCCGCGGATACCGCAATGTGCTGCTCGAAATCGCCAACGAATGCGATGTGACACGCTTCCATCACCCGATACTCCACCCGCCGCGCATTCATGAATTAATCGCGTTCGCGCAATCGATCCGTATTGGCGGAAGCCGGCTGCTGGCGGGCGCAAGCTTTGCCGGCGGACACATTCCCACGCCGGGCGTTACCGCAGCGTCCGATTTCCTTCTGCTGCACGGCAACGGCGTCTCCGACCCTCTGGTGCTGGCCTCCATGGTGGACCGCGCACGCGCCGTGCCTGGATATCGCCCGATGCCAATCCTGTTCAATGAGGACGACCACTTCGATTTCGAGAAGCCGGTGAACAATATGCTGGCCGCCATCGGGCGCGGCGCATCGTGGGGGTTCTTCGATCCGGGCAAAAGCAACTATATCGATGGCTACCAATGCCCGCCCGTGAACTGGTCGATTAACACGGACCGGAAGAAGGCATTCTTCAAATTGCTGGCGGAAGTGACGGGGTCCTGAAATCTGCCAGGACCCCGCGCCCTTTGCGGGCCAGCTACTGAACCAGCCGGATGGTCCAGAGGTCGTCGGCTAGATTTGCGTCGGTCAAGTACGCATACGGCAGCGTGAAGTAACCCTTGATGCCCCAGTCCGGTCCCCAGGAATTGCGCACGGTGAACCGCTGGCTCTTGTCGTCGTAACCGACCACCAGCACGGCGTGGCCGCCCAGCACGGATTCGGACGGCGCGGGCATGGGAACGGCGCCGCTCTGCGCCACGGCCTCGGTTTCGAAGCTGTCGTACACGGTGATGCCGACTGAAAACGGGAAGCCCGCCGCCAGACAGCCTTTCATCTGGCTGGGAGTCTGCAGCAGCCGGCTGTACCGGATCGCTTTATGCGCGACCGCGGCGGTGTAGCACGGCGCTGCGGGCCGGGTCGCGAACTGGTCGATCGCGTAAGGCCACTGCGTTTCCGGGCAGACGCCTTGCGCGGCGACCGTCTTG
>JBDTAT010000380.1:0-9507 GCA_039924505.1 Bryobacteraceae bacterium | reverse complement strand
GAAGCCGCGGATGGGGAGTTGGCGCGGCGGGCGTTGGAGGATTGGAGGGGCGTGACGGCGCCGGGTGGGGAGGGTTGGGATGTGTTTGAGGAGCGCGTGAGCCGGGCACTGGAAGCGATACTGGCGGGGCCAATGCCGTGCGTGGTGGTGGCGCACATGGCGGTGAATGCGTGTTGCGCGCGGCGGCTCACGGGCGCAGCGGGGACGGAGTTTCATCAGGCTTATGGAGAAGCAATCGCGTATGAGTGGTGAGCGGATACGGGAGACTGTGGCTGCGATACGGCCGCCCGATAACGCGGAGCTGGCGGCGAAGATTCTTGGGCGGCTGAATTCTCTGACCAAGCCGCCGGGAAGTTTGGGCAAGCTGGAGGATCTGGCGCTGCGCTATGGCTTGATCCGCGGGACGGCGCGGCCGGAGCTAAAACGCAAAGCGATGTATTTGTTTTGCGCGGATCACGGGGTTACCGAGGAGGGCGTGAGTCCCTACCCGGCGGAAGTGACGCGGCAGATGGTCGAGAATTTTCTCGCGGGGGGCGCCGCGATCACGGTGCTGTGCCGGCACCATGGAATTGAAACGGTGATCGTGGATATGGGCGTGCGGGGCGAAACGGCGGCGGGTGTGGTGCGGGAAAAAATCGCCGGGGGCACGCGCAATTTCACGCGCGAGCCGGCGATGACCCGCGAGCAGGCCGAGCGGTCGATTGAAACCGGCATTCGCCTGGCGCATGCGGCGGATGCGCCGGACGTGCTGGCGGCGGGCGAAATGGGAATTGGGAACAGCACGGCCGCGGCCGCGCTAATGAGCGCGTTCACGGGGCGCGATGCAGCGGAGTGCGCGGGGCGCGGGACGGGCGTGGACGATGCGGGCTTGGCTCGAAAAGTGGACGCGATCCGGCGCGGGCTGGCGCTGCACCGGCCCGATCCGCGCGATGGAACCGGCGTGCTGGCGGCGGTCGGCGGATTCGAGATCGGCGCGATTGCCGGGTTGATATTGGGAGCGGCGGCCGCGCGCCGGATGGTGGTGCTGGACGGGTTCATCTCGACCTCGGCCGCGCTGATTGCGCGGGCGCTGGCGCCCGATAGCCTGCAGTATGTTTGCTTCTCGCATCTATCCGCGGAACGGGGCCATCGTTTGTTGCTGGATGAACTGGGGGGAGAGCCGCTACTGTCGCTCGACATGCGGTTGGGGGAAGGGTCGGGCGCTGCGCTGGGAGTTGGCATCGTGGAGGCTGCGGTGAAACTGTACAACGAAATGGCGACCTTTGCGGAGGCGGGGGTGTCGGACAAGTAGTTATGATGCTAGAGAAGGTTCCAATTCCCTTTGATCAACAAGCTGGTTTTTGAAAATCTGAAGCATCGTCCGGTGCGGACTTTGCTGAGCGCGCTCGCAATCGGCGTGCAGGTGACGATGGTGCTGACGCTGGTGGGCGTCAGCCAGGGCGTGCTGCAAAATTCGATCCAGCAAACGAAGGGTGTGGGCGCAGACATCCTGATCCGCGCGCCGGGCAGCTCGATTATCGGCAGCATGAGTGGCGAGTTCCCAGGGAAAATACTGAAACTGGCCGCTACTTTTCCGCGCGTGAAAATGGTCACCGGGACGCTGGTGGCGCCGGCGGGCGGGTTTCTGAACTACGTGACCGGGATCGACCTGGCCGGGTTCAGCGCGATGAGCGGCAGGTTCCGGTATCTTCAAGGCGGACCGTTCAGGCATCCGTTCGATGTGATCATCGACCAGGTGTACGCCGAGGAACAACACCTGCGCGTGGGCGATACGATCACGTTGCTGAATAAACACTGGACGGTTTGCGGGGTGGTAGAGCCGGGGAAACTGGCGCGCGTGATGATGCAGATCGACGTGCTGCGCGACCTGACGTCGGCGGGCGCGGACAGGATCACGGTGGGCTACGCAAAGCTCGACGAGGGGACCGACGTCCACCAGGAAGTGGCGCTATTCAAGGCGCGGCTGGGCGATTACCGGATCGATTCGATGGAGGATCTGGTTTCACTCACGTCGATCAACAGCATTCCGATCCTGAAAAATTTCATTCACATTGTCGTGGGGCTTGCGGTGCTGATCGGATTCCTGGTCGTATTTCTTTCAATGTATACGGCGGTGCTGGAACGGACGCGCGAGATCGGTGTGTTGAAGGCGCTGGGCGCATCGCCGGGCTACATCCTGAATATTCTGATGCGGGAAACGACACTGCTGGCGATGGCGGGGTCGGCGATCGGGATCTTGCTTACGTACGGGACGAAGTGGTTGATTGAAATGCTGGTGCCGTCGATGCCGCAATTGATCGTTTACGACTGGTGGCCGATTGCGGCGGCGATTTCGCTGGTGGGGGCCTGGGTGGGCGCCATCTATCCAGGCCTGAAGGCGGCGCGGCAGGACGCCATTGAGGCGCTCTCCTATGAGTGACGGGTCGATGGTTGCAGTCCCGATGATCCGGGTAAAGGATCTGCGCAAGATCTACCGGTTGGGCGAAGTGGATGTGGCGGCGCTGCGCGGAGTGAGTTTTGCGATTGGGCGCGGAGAGTTTGTGTCGGTAATCGGGCCGTCGGGATCCGGCAAATCGACGCTGTTCCATATTTTGGGCGGGTTGACGCCGCCGACCTCGGGCAGCGTGCTGATTGATGGGCGCGACCTGGTCCATATGGGCGACACGGAGCGGACGAACTTGCGTAAGACGATGGTCGGGTTCGTGTTTCAGAAGTACAACCTGCTACCCACGCTGACGGCGGCGGACAACATTGCGATTGCGCGGGATATCGCGGGCGAGAAGGGCGAGCCGGACGAGCAATTTCAACAGATGCTGAAACTGCTGGGCCTTGAAGGCCGCATGAATCATAAGCCGCGGGCGCTGTCAGGCGGCGAGCAGCAGCGGGTGGCGATTGCGCGGGCGATTGTGAACCATCCGGCGATTCTGCTGGCCGATGAGCCAACCGGGAACCTGGACACGGAAAATTCCAACGCAGTACTGACGCTGCTGCGCGATTTGAACCGCCGGCTCGGGCAGACGATTCTGATGATTACGCACAATCCCGAGGCGGCCGCCTATGCGGACCGGATTGTCACGATGCGCGACGGGCGGATGGTGGAGTAGCCGCACGTAAAAATCTTCGCAAATTATTTACATTTGGCAAGCGGAGGGGGTGTTTCGCGTTTGCTACACTGTACAGGAAAGAGGGAGAAATACCATGAAAAGAACCTGGGCATTGGCGCTGGCGTTGGCGACGGCGTTCACACTGGCGGCGCAGGCGCCGCCCAAAACATTTCTGAAGGTGGGCGATATGGCGCCGGATTTCACGTTGCCATCGACCCAGGGAAAATCGGTGAATCTCGCGGATTTCCGCGGGAAGAAGAACGTGGTGCTGGCGTTCTTTCCGGCGGCGTTTACGGGCGGGTGTACGCGGGAGATGACGGCATACGGGAAGGGAATCGAGCAGTTTGAGAGCGCCGATACGCAGGTGTTTGGCATCAGCGCGGACAACACGCCGTCGCAGAAGCGGTTTGCCGAGGATTTGAAGGTCACGTTCCCGATTCTGAGCGATTTTCTGGACCGGCACGTGATGAAGGAGTATGGCGTCCTGATCCCAGCGCGCGGGATCGCCAACCGCACGACTTTCGTGGTCGGGAAAGACGGGCGTATTGAGCATATCGAGGAAGGCTCAGCCGCAATCGACATTAGCGGAGCGGCCACTGCGTGCAGCCGGCTGGCGCATAAATCGGGGGAATGACGGGTCACAGTACCCAGGCGGATTTTTAGTACCCTTGTACTACGGCACTATCCTAGCAAAGCCTCCAGAGAGACGTTAGCGGCTATAAGGTTTTCGAGGATTCTGCCGATGGTATGGCAGAGGGCGGAGACTTTTGTCTTCTGGCCCCTACTGTACTAATTGGATGAATGACCGTGCAGGTGACACCGAGCAGCCCCGGCGAAGCGCATCTGGTAGAGTGGCGGGCGCGACGGATCGAGGATCCGGTCGAGCGGCTGCGTTACTTGCGGCGCTCCACGTCGGGGGATTCGTCACGGGGCACAGCCGGTGCGGCCAAGCGCCGTCTTCACATATTCCACAAATATCTACGCGGCGTGGCTCCCTCGCTGCTGTACGTTCTGGTTTTGCTTCCGGCTCCGACACCGTCTTCCACGATGGATACAGAGCGGTGGGAGCAGGCGGTGCAGTCTCCCTTTGGAAATCCGGCGCGGGAGGTGTATCCGGCGATCTGGCAGGTGGAAAAGACCGGCGGGTATGAAGTCTACAGCAACGGATTGCGGATTGAGGATCAGTACGCGACGTCGAACCGGCCGCGGGCGCTCTACCCGGTTTTCGGGCGCATGCCGGTGGAAGATCCCACGTTCGCCTGGCGGTCGGGCGTGGCGGGCATCGTCTTCCACACCACGGAAAGCCACATGCTGCCGTTTCAGGCGGAGCAGAACCAGGACTTGCAGCGGCTGGGAAAGAACCTGCTGGCAGTGGTGCGGCAGAACCGCTCCTATCATTTTGTAATCGACCGGTTCGGGCGGGTGTTTCGCGTGGTGCAGGAATCCGACGCGGCCAACCACGCGGGCGAATCGGTGTGGGCGGACGCGACGGGAACCTACGTCAACTTGAACGATAGCTTTTTGGGCGTGGCGGTGGAGGCCGAGACGGAGCGGGGCACGGACCCGCAGCCCTCCGCCAGCCCGGCGCAGATTCACGCGCTGCGCGTGCTTACCGAAATGCTGCGGTCGAAATACCGGATTCCGGCATCGAACTGCGTGACGCATGCGCAGGTTTCGGTGAATCCGGACAACATGCGGATCGGGTACCACACGGATTGGGCGGGCAACTTCCCGTTCGCCGCGGTGGGCCTGCAGGACAATTACGCGATGCCGCCGGCGAGTCTCTACGCATTTGGCTTTGAGTACGACCCGGCGTTCGTGAAATCGACCGGCGCACGGGTCTGGAAAGGCCTGCTGCTGGCCGAAGAGCAAATGCGGGAGCAGGCGGCGGCTAGAGGGATGACGGTGGCCAAGTACCGGATCGCGCTGCAACAACGCTTCCGGCAGATTCATGCGGCTTTGAGAAACGGGAATCCTGAGGAGAAACAGTCATGAAGAACACAACTCGCAATCCTGGAACGGCGATGGGGCTGGACGTAGGCACCAGCCGGATCGTCATGGCTCAACGGTCCGGCGAAGAGTATCAGTACGACAGTCAGCTAAACGCATTCGTGGCGATACCGTATGCGAAGCTGACCGAGGGCGTTCTGCAGAAGGAAGAGGTGCCGTACACCGTGCGCGGGTCCGAGATCATCGTTCATGGGAACGAGTCGGAAAAATTCGCCGAATTGTTGAACACCGAGACACGGCGCACGATGACGCGCGGCGTGCTGGACGCCAAGGAGCCGGAAGGGCTAGCGGTGATCCGGCAACTGATCACAGCGCTGGCGGGACCGGCGAAGGAGAAACAAAAGCTCTTCTTCACGGTGCCGGCGGCTTCGTTGGGGGCCGAGGAAAACCTCACATACCACGAGGCGACGGTGCGGCAGATTCTGGCGGAACTGGGTTACGAGGCCAAGAGCATCAATGAGGGCCTCGCGGTGGTTTACGCCGAGATGGAGAGCTCCAACTTCAGCGGCGTCGGCATCAGTTGCGGAGGCGGCTTGTGTAACGTCTGCCTGGCGTATTTGTCAGTCCCGGTGCTGAGCTTCAGCATCCCGAAGGCGGGCGACTACATCGATTCGAGCGCGGCGCAGGTGACCGGCGAGCGTTCCAACCGCATTCGTCTGGCCAAGGAAGACTCGTTCCATTTCAACGGGTTCTTTACGGACAAGATTCACCAGGTGCTGGGCGTGTATTACGACGAGGTGATCCATGGCCTGGTGGCGGGAATGAAACAGGCGTTCGCCAATAGCCGGACGATGCCGAAGCTCAGCCGGCCGATTCCGCTGGTGCTATCGGGCGGAACAGCGGTGCCGGAAGGGTTCCGCGACCGGTTCGAGAAGATCCTGGGCGAGAACGAGTTCCCGATCCAGATTTCGGAGATCCGGATGGCGGCCAATCCGCTAACGACCTCAGCCAAGGGCGCGCTGGTGGCGGCCCTTAGCGATCTGTAGGATTTCCGGCAGGCGTCCCGGATCGCCCGGGCGGTTGGGAATTTCAAGCGGCTTCCGCGACCGCGTTGAGGTTCGCGGAGTGGCAGGCCACGCGGTTCCTGGCGCCCGGTGGCCTTGAGCGAGCGCCAGCGTGCGGCCCGGAGACCGGGTTAGGCGTGTGGGTTCGGGATAGAAAGTGCAAGAGACCGGCATCGCAACCAAGAAATCCACTCCCGAGCGCCTTGCGGCGTTTTCGGACGGCGTCATTACGGCAACCTTGTTCGCGGCGCTGGACACCTTGGATGGCGCCGTCATCGGCATGTGCGACGACCGGCACCGTCATCGGGAGTGGCTCAAGGTCTTGCGCGTGATTCCACCCGATCGCGGATAACTACGCAACCCATAAACACCCGGCACCCCCGCTTCCACATGCACTTCACATCAACCACCAGTTCGTGGCTCAATGTGGTGGAGCGCTTTTTCCGCGACCTCACCGGCAAGCGTCTCGTCGTGGCGTCTTTCGCGACGTGGAGGAACCGATCATGGCCATCTCGGACTACATCCACGGCAACCAGGCGCCCAAACCGTTCATCTGGATAGCCACGGCAACCGATATCCTAAAAAAAGTCGAACGCGCCCGGAAGGCGTTGGATAATCGGCATTCTGCATGACGCACTACACTGGTTTTTACCGCGCCTTGAGTCCTCAGAAATACAGTTTCACGCCGAACTGGATGTACCGTGGAAGGCTGCTGTTGTAGAGCGTCCCGAAGTTCGTTCCGTAGGCGGTCCGCGACTGATAATCCTTATATCCTTGCAACGTCGTAATGTCGTAGGAAGCGGGAGCCTTTCCGTAGAAATTGGCGGGGAGCGGCATGGCGTAGAAGTTCGCGGGCAAGCCGCCACCCGCGCTCTTCTGCGCGTTCACCATGCTGACGACCCCGTTGTAGATGGCAGCGCCGGCAGGCGTGGAAGCTAACGGTTGCTTATTGGCGGCCGCCCAGATGTTGTACGCGGAGGTAGTGAGAGTAGCCGTGCTGGGGGCGCCCATGAAATCCGCGCCTCCTGCATTGTTGGGGTATACCGTGAAGATCGGATGGTTCAGCGCGTTCAGCGCATCGACGCGGAACTGGAGACGCCGCTTCTCCCCCAGCCGGAAGTTTTTCTGGAGGGAAAGATCCAACGCCTGCGCCCACGGCCCGCGAAGCTGATCGAAGGTGCGCGGCGCATTGCCCAACCCGCCGAGCGCCGGCCGTGAGAACGCGGACGGATTCACGTAGGGCTGGCAGCCAGTGCCAACCGGACAGTTCCGGTTGTAGAGCGGGTTCACCAGGGGCACGCCGGGCGTGATGTTCGGACGGGCGCTGTGGGTCTGGTCACCGAGCTGGTTTGAATCCGACAGGTAATCGACAAACGGGAATCCGCTGTTCAGACGGGCGAGTCCGGTGACGGTCCAGCCGCCGGCCAGGAAATCGACCGGCTTCCACGCGCGGTTCAGAAAGCGCCGTCCACGTCCGAACGGCAGATCGTAGATGGCCGATCCATGGATGACGTGCCGCTGATCGTACGTGGAAACCGAGCGGTCGAGCGCGCGTGTGCCGCCATAGACGACCTGGCCGGCAACCTGCCCGTTGACGGCCGAGAGGACGTTCTTGTCGCCTCCCGCGCTGGACGCATCGTCAATGGATTTTGAGTAGGTATAGTTCGCGTTGAACGTCAGGCCGGTCCCGGCGCGATGGACCACGTTGAAGTAGCCGGCGTGGCGGATGCTGTTGCCGGCCGCGTCGTACCACAAATAAAGGCTGGAGAAGCCCAGGTAAGGACTGCCGAGCGTTCCGTTCTGCACTGCGAGCACTTTGCCGGTGATCGGATTCACGCGGCCCAACGGGTCGTTGACGGTGCCGGTGCTGCTGAGGTTCTGGCTGAGCTGCGCGGTGAGCAGGTTGCTGTCCTTCGGGTTGAGATCCTCCTGGCCCATGAACAGGTGAATTCCCATGGAGCCGGTGTAGCCGGCTTCGACCACGGTGTTATGCGTGGCCTCCCAGGAAGCGGTGAAGTTCCAGTTATTCACGTACGGAGTATGGTAATTTTGCGATACCGCAAAGCCGCCGAAGGCCTGCTGGTAATACAGACCGTTGGTGTAAGTGAGGCCGCTCGACGGAGGGCCCTGCGGCCCGTAAGTCTGCGTGTTGGGCGCAACCGGGGTAATCACCGGCGGATTTTCCCCGAGGCGCAACACGTTCGCCGGATTCGCCGTTTGCGAGGGGGCGGTGCTGGCTAATCCGGAGGTGGCGCCAAAATCCGGCTGCGGCAATTGCGTGAATCCGCTGATAGGAGCGTGCGACATGCCCCAACCGCCGCGCAATACGAGATGCCGGCTCTGCAGCAGTGCCGGGCTCCACGCGAATCCGAAACGCGGTTCGAAGTCGCGGTACTGCGGCGGCGTCAGGTACGGTGAATTGCCGCCGATGCCGCTAAAAGCGAACGGCACCACCTGAGCGGAGGCCAGCGTGGTTCCGTCCTGAAGCGGCAAGCCACCGGGAATCGCCACCGTCTGCGCCAAATCCGGACGAAACACGCCCTGGTGGTTGTACTTCTCGGTTCGCGGCAGCTCCAGGCTATAGCGGAGACCCAGATTCAGGGTGAGGTTCGGCTTCACCTTCCAGTCGTCCTGTATGAATGCGGCGCCTGCGTTCCAACGATAGTAGTAGGGGATCTCCACGTTCCGCACCGTGACATTTCCGTTGACGACGCCCAGCAGAAAACTGGCCCAGGAGCTTCCGCCCGTGCCGGTTGACGTGCCGGTGGAATTGGTTTGAATGCTGCTGAAGTTATAAATGCCGCCAAACGCGCCGTAGAGCGGAGTAACATTTTGCAGGGAATGGGACAGGTCCACGCCGAACTTAAAGCTCATGCTGCCGCGGACCTTGTATACGATATCGGTGATGCCATAGCGCTCCTCGCGGTCGTCGACATTGCTGGAGCCGGCGCCGCCAATGCCGGTGGCTGTGCTGCCGCCGCCACCGAGCGAAGACCCGGGGAATAGCGCGTTGAACGACGGCAGGCCGCCCTTGGTGATGTTCGGAAGTCCGAATACGCTATTCAGATTCGCTCCGGTAGACGGATCGAATTGCGGGTCGATGGTGTTGCTGAAGCGTCCGCGGGTGTAGTTCAGGCGCAGGTCGTTGTACAACGTCGGCGTAAAGGTGTGCGTGTCGGCCAGCATGGCCTGCATGCCCCAACTGTACACTGCGCCATTGCTGGTAGGGCTTAGAGGCGTCCCCTGGATTTTTACGATGGGCGTGGTGGTAAAGCGGCCGTAGAGCCGGTTCCGGTCCGAGATTACCTGGTCCACGCGTACGGTGTAACGCGTCTCATTCTGCGATAAAAGGCGCGGCGCATAGATATTCGATATTTTCCCGTTGCTGT
>JBDTAT010000379.1:0-8417 GCA_039924505.1 Bryobacteraceae bacterium | reverse complement strand
GCCTCGAAAAAGAGTGAGTAAATCGGTAAAGCAGCGAAGCGAGTAGCGAAGATTCCGGCAACGGATCATTTCTTGGGCGGGATGATCCGTCAATCCGGAATCAAGTGAAAGCCCAGTCGCCCCGGTGAACAAATCTCCACACCCTGCTGTGGCGGCTCGCCCAAAAAGCGGGTCGCCCGGCAGATTTGTTGATCCCCACGTGTGTCTGGAAATTGGTTTGGTAGGATTAAGTCTACACACATTCTATGCCCGACAACAGCTTCGATATTGTTTCCAGGATTGAGATGCCAGAAGTGATAAATGCCGTCCAGCAGGCGCTCAAGGAACTTCAGACGCGGTACGACTTGAAGAACACCAAGTCCAATATCGAAGTCGACGAAAAGGAACAGAAGATTACACTCTCGAGCGTCGATGAATTCAAAGTGAAGGCCGTCGCCGAGATCCTGGAGCAGAAGCTGGTCAAGCGCAAAGTTCCGTTGAAGGGCCTGACGTACGGGCCAATGATTCCGGCTGCCGGATCCACCATGCGGCAGGAGATTACCCTGCAGCAGGGCATCCCCATCGAGAAGGCGCGCGAAATTGTCCGCGTGATTAAGGACAGCAAGAAGAAAGTCCAGGCGTCCATTCAGGGCGATCTGGTGCGTGTCGGCGGCAAGGATCGCGACGTCCTGCAGGAAGTAATGCAGGTGCTGCGTAACACCGACTTCGGCATCGACACGCAGTACGTTAATTACCGGTCGAATTAGCCGCGCGGACGAACGTGGCGCGCCGGATTGAATCCCTGTTTCTGAACGGCCCGGCGGGGCGCCTGGAAGCGCTGCTGGAGGAGCCGGATGATCGATCCCCGGTTGAGGCGGCCCTGGTGTGCCATCCTCATCCGCGGCACGGCGGCGCCATGCACAACAAAGTTGTATATCGCGTGGCGCGTGGGCTGCGGCGTGCGGGCGCGGCCGTGCTCCGCTTCAACTTCCGCGGCGTCAATTTGAGCGCGGGTGAGTACGATCACGGCGCCGGAGAACTTGAGGACGCGCGCGCCGCGCTGGAATATCTGCGCGGGCGGTATCCGGATCTCCCGTTCACGCTGGCCGGATTTTCGTTCGGATCGCGAATTGCGCTACGGCTCGCCTGCTCCGGCGTCTCCCCGCGCCGGGCCATTGCGGTCGGTTATCCGACCGTCTACAAAGACCATGCGTGGCTGGTTGCCTGCCCGTTACCGAAATTTTTTGTGCAAAGCACCCACGATGAATTTGGCCCCGTGCCGGATCTGGAAGTTCTTTTCGCGCGCCTCGCGGAGCCCAAGCAGCTTACGCTGATCGACGCCGGCAATCACTTTTTCTCGGGCGCCCTCGACGAGTTGGAGGACGCAATCTTCCGGCTGTGAATCGATACCGCCGCCGTGAGTGCCCGCCTTCCTCAACTCGGCCCACCCGCCTACCGAGCCGTGACCGTAAGGGAGTGCACATGGCCCTGTCGGCCACCAAAGGTGATGAAAAATAATACCTTTCCCCGCAAGCAGGGGCCTCGGAACCGAGCCGCGACCGCAGGGAGCGGTTGTCGGCCGACCCCGGCTTTTCAACGGAGCGGTCCGCCATCACCACTCGATATATCCGCCATCCACCAGTAAGTGCGCGGCCGTGATAAAACTGGCCTCGTCGGAGGCGAGAAACAGTACCGCGTTCGCCACTTCGCGCGGCTCGCCCAGCCGGTTCAGCATGTGTCCCGGAGCCACGCGATCGCGCCACTCCTCGAACGTCAATCCCATCCGCGCGATTTCCCGATGCGATGCGCTCGTCACCACGCAACCGGGGCACACCGCGTTCACGCGGATCTTGTGCGGAGCCAGATCCAGCGCCATGCACTTCGTCATGGTCAAGACCGCGCCTTTACTGGAATTGTAAGTTGCGAAATCGCGTTGCGCGATAATTCCGCTCATCGACGCGACCTGAACAATCGATCCGCCGCCCACCGCTTTCATATGCGGAATCGAGAATTTTGAAACCAGCGCCGTGCCGATGACATTAACGTCCAGCACCCGGCGCCAGTCGGCGACCTCGGCTGCCTCGATACTCTTCTGAGTAAAATCGGCGGCGTTGTTCACCAGAATGTCGAGCCGGCCGAAAGCGTCTCGCGCGGAGGTGCTGATGGCGCGCGCCTGCTCTTCAATGGAGATATTGGCGCGCACGAACACAGCCGGGGCGCCCAGTTGTTTCACCGCGTCCAGCACGCGCTGCCCGTTGGCTTCATCGATATCGTTCAGCACCAAACGCGCGCCCTCTTCGGCGAATCGAATGGCAATCGCTTCGCCGATACCGGCGCCGGCGCCCGTCACAATCGCTACTTTGTCCTTCAGTCGCATAAAGTACAGGATACTCAAATCCGCGGCAGGCGCTGCGATGTATACTGGCAACAATCGAATGTCGAAGAAATCGTTGGTCTATTTATCTGTGTGCGCGGCGGCGGCAATGCTGGCGATTCCGGCGTTTCTGAAGACCGCGCATACCGCTCCCGGTCCCGTGGCGGACGCGAAACAGGAAGATGCGGTAGCGTTGCGGATTCTGTTCGGCGTCGAGCGCTGGGGGCCGAAAACATGCGATGGAGAATTGACTCTCGACCGCGGCGAGGTTGTCCGCATGACCGGCGTGTACTTTGAGCACGAAGACGCCATCATCGGGTCGAATCGCTGGAAGTGTACCAGCCGCCCGACGACCTATGCCGATTCGCGCACCCCGCGCGGCTACGATCCGGTGCATTCGAAAGATTGGGATCTGATTCCCAACGGTATCGTGGCGACCCTGCAGGCGCCGGCGGACGCGCGGGTACAAATTAAATCGGCGTTGGGAAACTTTTCGTTTGCATTAAACGATCTCGCATTGGGGAAGCCGCTGACGTTTCTCAACGGCGACGCCACCGTCGAACGCCTCCCGCCCACCGTGGCGCTGACCCTGCAGCCTGGGGAGAACGATTATCCCGCGTTGACCGTGGATGCTCACGGAGAGCTGTGGGCGTCGTGGATTTCCTATGCGAATCGCGCCGACAGCGTTTGGGTGGCGCATCGCGCCCCGTCCGGCTGGGAGCCGCCCGTCGAGGTCTCCGATTCAAATTTCACCGACAATTTCCGCACCGCGCTGGCCGCCGACGGGCAGGGCCGTCTGTGGGCCGTGTGGTCGGCGAAGGGCGGGGGAGAGTGGGGCATCTACGGGCGCTATCTGCAAAATGGCCGCTGGTCGGCGATCGAGCGCCTCACCGGCGACGCGGGGCCCAACCTCTATCACGCGGTGGTGCGCGATGCGCGCGGCAAGATTCATTTGGTTTGGCAGGGTTTCCGGAATCGTAAATCCGAAATCCTGCTGAAGACGTGGAACGGACAAGCGTGGTCGCCCGAGGTGCAGGTATCGACCGGACCCAGTGATAACTGGGTTCCGGCTGTCGCAGCCGATTCCAAGGGCAATGTGTGGATCGGATGGGATGGATACGAGAGTGGGAATTTCGACGTTTTTGTCCGGCGGCTTTCGGCGTCGGGACAGTTGGAGGAGCGGCGGCGGATTACCCAATCGCCGGGTTATGACGCGAACGTATCGCTGGCCTGCGATCGCACCGATCGTCACTGGATCTCCTGGGATTCGGCGGAAGTCAACTGGGGCAAGGATTGGAACAGCCAGCACTTTGCCCCGCGCGGCGGCAACGGATTGTACCGGACGCGCTCGGTTCGCGTCGCCTGCCTCGACGGCGCCCGGCTGATGCAACCGGCCGCGGATATCATGAACGCGATTCCGGCTGCGTATCACGACTATTTTCAGATGGCGCACCTGCAGGCCGACGCGGCGGGAAGAATCTGGGCCCTCGGCCGGTCGTTGACAAGTTTTCGCGTGCGCGTGAATAATAACTGGGGCGCAAACGGAATGTGGGAAGTGCTGGCGACTTCGCTCGCCGGCGATCGTTGGCTGCCGGCCGTGAAACTGGATTCTACCGCGGGCCGCAACGACGTGCGCGCGGCATCCGCCATCGATCCGTCGGGTTCGCTGTGGTTCGCATGGGCCGGCGATGGACGCACCTTCGCGAATGCAAAACCGCGGACGACGGAGGTTAGTTATACGCGCATCCGGCCGTCCACTGGCGCTGCGCCAATCCGGCTCATCCCGTTTCAAGAGCCGATGCTCCGGGCCGTGCCGGTGCATCCAAATGAGCCGGCCAACGTCGCGGCCATTCGCGCGTACCGGTATCGCGTCGGCGGAAAGAGCTACCGCATCTTGCGCGGCGATCTGCACCGGCACACGGACATTTCGCCCGACGGCATCGGTGACGGATCCTTGCTCGATTTTTATCGCTACGCGTTCAGCGCCGGTCAGTACGACTACATGGTGGTGACCGACCATCAATACGGTGGCACCGAATACAACTGGTGGCGCACGGAGAAATCCGAAGACGCATTTCTTGTGCCTGGACGGTTCTGGCCGCTCTTTGGAACCGAGCGCAGCGTCGTCTATCCCAATGGGCATCGCAACACGTTTTTCGCCGAGCGCGGAAATCGCGAACTGCCTATCTCGAAAGACGAGATGGCGGGCAAAGTGAACACCGGTTCGGTTCTCTACCCCTATCTGCGGAAATTGCACGGCCTGACGGCGTCGCACAGTTCCGCGTCCGACCAGGGGACCGACTGGCGCGACAACGACCCGGAATTGGAGCCGCTGGTCGAGATCTACCAGGGATTGAACTCGTCGTATGAGTACGAAAACGCGCCGCGCGCCGATACGCCGGAGCGCCGCTACTACCATCACGGCGAAAACTGGAGGCCCGCCGGCTTCATCTGGAATGCGTGGGCCAAGGGCCTGAAACTGGGCGTGGAAGCGAGCTCCGATCACATCGCCACCCACGACTCCTATGCGTGCATCCTCGTAGAGGCGGATCAGCCGCGCACCCGCGCCGATATTTTGAATGGGATGCGGGCGCGCCACGCCTACGCGGCCACGGATAACATCATCGTGGATGTGCGGATCGGCGATCACATGATGGGCGATATTTTTCCATCCCGCCAGATGCCGGTGCTGAAGGTCAGGGTGGAAGGAACCGGCCCCATCGCGCGGATTGAAGTGATCAAGAACAACACCTTCGTCGATACGGTGCATCCGCGGGGTTCGTCGGCGGCATTTGAGTACCGGGATAATTCGATGCAGCCGGGCGAGAGCTATTATTACGTCCGTGTGGAACAGGCCGCCGGACAGCTTGCATGGTCTAGCCCGATTTGGGTGGACTACTCGCATTGATGGGTTTAACCCCGCGCCGTTCGCTATCATCGTTCGATGAGACGAAGAGAGCTATTGGGATCGATGGCCCTTTCGGGCGTGGGCGCCGGTCTGCGCGCCGCGCAAAGTCCGTGGCCCTTCGACGGCGTCCCGGCAGCGGAGTGGACGCAATTCCGCGCGGCTGGATTTGCCGATCCCGTTTGCGGTCTGGTGTTCCATGGGGCGGAGCTTGAGAGCGGTGTGCCCCTCGGCGGGCTCAGCACCGGCTACATGACGCTTGAAGGTAGCGGGAAGATTGGCTTCCATTCGATCTTCAACGACCTGGCGCCGCCCAAAAAGTATTTCGCGGACTGGCTGACGATCGGCAACGTTCCGTTATCCACCGCCCACATCGTCTACTGGGGCCACTATCCGGTGGCCGATTTGAAGGCGCACTTCGACGATCTTCCGCTGGAAGTCGCGATTCGCGCTTTCACGCCCTTCATTCCGGGCGACGCCGCGGTATCGAATACGCCGGCCGCGCTGTTTGAAATCGAGCTCCGCAATACCTCGGGACGGATGCTGAATGCGCGCGTCGATTTGCAGTTTCCGCCTCCTCCGCAAGCCGCGGCGCTCGCTGTGCGGGGTGAGAATATCGTAGCGCGGGACGCTGCGCAGGGGTTGTACGGTTCTCAGATCGCCGTTCCGGCAAACGGGTCCGCGCGGCTGCGCTTCGCCGTGGGATGGTATTTGCCCATCTGGAAAGATAGCGGAAGCGAATATCACCGGCATCGATATTTCCAGCGGTTTCGCGATGCTGCGGACGTCGCGGAGTTTGCGCTGCGGCGGCGCGACGAATTGTTGCGGCGCATTTGTGCCTGGCAGGCGGCGGTATACGCGGCGGATTTGCCGGTATGGCTGCGCGACGCGTTGGTCCAGACGCCGTACAGTCTGGCGAAGAACTCCGTTTGGATCGCGCGCACACGGAAAGATGAATGGTGGGGGGAGGACGGCTGGTTTACGCACAGCGAAAGCCACGTCGCTACTCCGATTGTTGAAACGATGGTGTGCCGGATGCACGGCCACTTTCCATTGCTGTTCTTCTTTCCTGAATTGGAGGCAACAACGCTCGATGCGTTCCGGCACTTCCAGATCGGCGGCGGCGAGATTCCGTTCTGCTTCGGCCAGCCGACCAGTATGCGCGATCCGCGCTACCACTGCCAGCATCCGCTGAACTCGGGGCAATACGCGCAGATGGTGCTGCAGCTTTACAGGCGCACCGGGGACCGCACGCAATTGGCGAAGTTCTACCATTCGGCGCGGCGCGCAATCCGGTATCAATATTCGCTCGATGACGACGGATGCGGTTTGGTGCATGACCAATCGCACGCCGTCCCGCCCGGGTACTGGCCGGCAAATCAGTTCTACGATATCTGGCCGTGGCAGGGAACGTCGGCCTACGTGGCGGGGACGTGGTTGGCGACGCTCGCTTGCGGAAAGGCGCTCGCGTTGGAGATGCGCGATGCCGCGTTCGCGGCCGAATGTGAGGAGCGTCTCGCGAAGGCGCGGCAGGCCTATGAGCGGTTGCTCTGGAACGGAGCCTACTACCGTTTGTGGAACGACGCGGCCGCCGGAAAGCAAAGTGACGTGGTGCTGGCGAATCAGCTTATGGCGGAGTGGTGTACGCGCGTGGCCGGCCTTGGCGGCGTGCTTCCCGCCGGACACGTGCGCACGGCGCTCGATACCATCGAGAAGCTGAATCTAGGGGCGACTTCGCACGGGCTGATCAATGGCGTGACGCCGGATGGGAAGCCCTTCGATGCGATCCACAAAGCGTGGGATCACTCCAAAAATATTTTCGTCGGAGAAAATCTTTGCGCGGCCATGACGTTCCTGTATCATGGCCGCCGCGGCGCCGGCGTTGAGATCGCGCGGCGTTTAGTGGAGGCGATGTCGCTACGCGCGCGCGCGCCGTGGAATCAGCGCTGCTTGTTGTATGGCGAAACGGGATTGCCTTGTTGGGGCGACGACTATTATTCCAACATGGCGCTGTGGGCCTTCCCGATGGCGCTCGCCGGTGAATCGATAGAGAGCTTCACGCATTCCGGATTGGCGGCGCGGGTGATCCGGGCCGGAGCGGCGTGATCTCGCGCTGTTAGAATAAGTCGTCGGGGGCCCTTAGCTCAGCGGTTAGAGCAGCGGACTCATAATCCGTCGGTCGTAGGTTCAAATCCTACAGGGCCCACCACGCACCACCGCCAGACCAACCGGGAACTATTTCGCGCCGCACTCCGTCTTGCGCGTGTTCCTCAAAAGCTCCGCAGCCGCCGCGGCGTTGACGGACCCGCCGAACAGATGACCTTGGACTCTATCGCAGCCGGCTGTGCGCAGCAACTCCAGTTGGCGGGGCTTCTCAACGCCTTCGGCAACGACGGACAGGCCCATGTTGTGCGCCAGAGAAACGATGGTCTGGATCAAGGGAAGCGAGCCGCCGGGTTCGGCGATCTGCTGCACGAAACTACGGTCGATTTTGAGCGAGTCGGCCGGGAGGCTGCTCAGATAGCTAAGCGAGGAGTAGCCGGTCCCGAAATCGTCGATGACAATGCCGACTCCGAGCGCCCGCAGGCGGGACATCCGGTGGGACGATTCTTCAATGTCGCCCATCAGCAGACCTTCGGTGAGTTCGAGTTCGAGAGCCAAAGGCGAGAGGCCGGCCGCGGCGAGGGCCTCGGCGACTTTATCGACAAATCCGGCGCGGACAAACTGAAACGCGGAGACGTTGACGGCGATGCGCACCGGAGGGTAGCCGTTCCCGCGCCACTGCGCACTTTGTAGGCATGCGCGGCGCAGGACCCAGGATCCGATGCTCACGATCATACCGCTCTCCTCCGCGATGGGAATGAAGCGGCCGGGCGATATGCGGCCGAGTTTGGGATTGTTCCAGGCCAGCAGAACTTCGAAGCCGTAGAGGCTGCCATCCATGCGCAAAATGGGCTGATAGGAGAGTTCCATCTCGTTGTTCTCGAGCGCGCGGCGAAGCTGCGTCTCCACGGTAAGCCGCTCCATGGCTCCGAGGCCCGTTTGCGGAGTGAAAAAGCGAACGTGGTTTTTGCCGTGGGTCTTGGCGCGATACATGGCCACGTCGGCGTTGCGTAGAAGCGTCCGGGCGTCCTCGCCGTCCTGCGGAAACAGACTAAT
>JBDTAT010000378.1:0-2747 GCA_039924505.1 Bryobacteraceae bacterium | reverse complement strand
AACTGCGATCCCAATTGGCTCAGCGTCTTTACCTCGCGGATCGCCTCCACTGCCACCCGCGCCTTGAACTTCGCACTGTACTGCTTTCTCGCCGTCGTCATCGAGCTTCTCCTTCTGTCAACGACTCTGCCGGAATCTTAGCTTATTGCCTGGTCTGAATTCCTGGGTCCACTATAGTTACTTGGATCAAATGTCGATTACAGAATACTGGATGTTGACGAAATCGACGCCCGTACGCTGGGAATGTTCGACTATGTTGTCTTCTTTGGCGTGCTATATCACCTTCGCCATCCGCTATTGGGCTTGGAAAAGATCTGTGCCCTGACGAGGGATAAGGCATTCGTCGAATCGTTTGTGATTGATTCGACGTTGCCCCAATCTTACGCGCAGTCGTCTCCATCTCTGCTGGAGTTTTATGAGACAGACGAGTATAGGAGGACAGATCGACAACTGGTTTGGTCCGAACACTAATTGTCTTCTAGCCATGTGTCGAAGCGCAGGATTTGCATCCGCGAAACTCGAATATGTCGTGGATCGAAAGGCAGGCGTCACATGTTCGCGTCTGTGGGAACCCGAGGCGGCAGCAGCCACGGAAGCGCCGCCGCGGATCGGTTCGGCGGTCAACAATCGGAGCGGAGACGCGTACTTCCATATAGGCAAAGACGAATATGTCTGCCTATATTTCAAGCATAGCCGCCCTTCATTGAAAAAAGGAGAACTTCGCGTTGAAGTGGATGGCTACGGGGTGACGGTTCTAACGCTGACGCGGAAGGACGAGGATGGATGGCAAGCGAATCTGCGGCTCCCTTCCGGACTGGCGGTGGGTGATCATCGCATACGTCTGCGCACAGAGGGAAGTTTCTTCAGCAATAGTTTCCGGATTGTGGCACTGGCGCCAGGAGAAGATCGAGATTGAGACCAAACTTCCGAGGTCGAGCGCGAGGCCAGAGTACGTGTGAAAGAAGGCCGGGACGGGCGTTTGCGCTTCGTCCACGGCCTCGATTATCGCTAGCGTCCGCCCTGGGCGCGGTTGCGGCGGGGCTTGAAGGATTTGAATGCGGCGATGGGGGCTTTCATGCGTCCGGCGGCGGTGGGCATGACGATAACCCCTACCGGCTGCTTTTGTTCGCGCGCCAGTTCGGCGGGAACGTCGCGGCGGGCCAGGCGCAGGCTTATGGTGCGCTCGATGCGGCGAATCTCACCACGCTCATTGGGAGTGGCGAAGGTGGTCGCTTTACCGGAGACGCCGGCGCGGCCGGTGCGGCCGACGCGGTGGATGAAATCTTCGGGGACTTGGGGAAGATCGTAATTGACGACGTGGGCGATACCCTCGACGTGAATACCGCGGGCGGCGACGTCGGTGGCGACTAGCACGCGATACTGGCCTTGCTGGAATCCGCGGAGGGCCTGATTGCGCTGATTCTGGCTGCGATCGCCGTGAATCGGCGCGGCAAAGACTCCGAAGCGCGCGAGGTTTTTGGCCAAGCGGTCCGCGCCGCGCTTGGTGCGGGCGAAGACGAGGAACGAACCGGTCTCCTGCTTCAACATGTGATGGAGCAAGGAGAGCTTTTTATCCTGATCGACTTCGTAGACGCCGAGATCGATGTGATCGGCCGGCTTGGTGGCCGATCCGATGGCGATGCGAATGGGATTCTTGAGGTAATCGTTTACCAGATGAGCGACCGAACTTTCGATGGTCGCGGAGAAGAATAAAGTCTGGCGCGCGGCGGGCATCGAGCCTAGCAGGCGTTTGATGGTGGGGAGAAAACCCATGTCCAACATGCGGTCGGCCTCGTCCAGGACGAGGATGCGAACGGCGCCGAACTTCACCAATTTGCGCTCGAGGAAATCGTTGAGACGGCCGGGCGTGGCGACCAGCACCTGCGCGCCCTTGCGGATAGTCTGCAATTGGGAGTGTTCATTGAGGCCGCCGACCACAATGGCGGCGCGGATTCCGGTGCCAGAGGCAAGTTGCGAGAACGCCTCGTGAATTTGAATGGCCAGCTCACGGGTGGGACTGAGGATGACCGCGCTAATGCCTGCGGGGATTCGCTCGGCGGTAAGCGCCTGCAGGATGGGGAGCACGAAAGCAAGAGTCTTGCCCGTGCCGGTTTGCGCAGTGGCGACCACATCCTGGCCGGCAAGAGCGTGCGGGATGGCTTCGGACTGAACGGGAGTAGGTTTAACAAAACCGAGCCTGGAAAGGTTGGCCTGCAAAACGGGAGACAACGAGAGTTCTGAAAAGTTGTTCATTTATAGTTTTATTGGGGATGAAAATCAGCGAGCCGGTTACAAAGGAGAGACGAGGCGTTGCGGATTCACTTCCGATACATTTCCACTATAGCGCGTTTTGGAGGTCCGGTGGTGAGGGGCGGGAGAGGCACAGGCAAAACCGCTCCCTGGCGGTCGCGGCTCGGTTCCGGCCGGAGAAATGCGGTGGGCGATGAGAGCAAACGGAGCCGGCGGTCGAACGCAAGTTTCAAGGCCGTTTTGGCGCGGGTTCCATCTGGATCACTACATCATTCACATCCCGGTTGACCAACGCCTCGACGCCAACCCCTTCGGGCAGTCGGTATCCCTTAACCGCAGGGGCGAGTCCGTAGACTCCGGCCGGCAGGCCGTGGAACTCAAAGCGGCCATCGGGGCTGAGGGTGGCGATTTGGGAATCCCAGGCGCGGTCGGCAGACAACGTCACGCGCATATCGGGCGGGATCGGTTTGCCATTGCTTAAAACCACTTTGCCGCGC
>JBDTAT010000377.1:0-6429 GCA_039924505.1 Bryobacteraceae bacterium | reverse complement strand
GTTTCCGAAACCGGCCCGCGCGCGTCGCGCCCAACCGAGCTGCGCGCATTAGCAAGCGGTCCGCCACGCCCAACCGAGCCGCGCGCGTTAGCAAGTGGTCCGCCGCGCCCAACCGAGCCGCGCGCGTTAGCAAGCGGTTCGCCACGGTAAGATAGAAACCTATGCGGGTTGGTATCATCGGCGCCGGCGCGATCTCGCACAAGCACGCGCAGGCCTACAAAAACATTGGATTTGAAGTCGTCGTATGCACCGACATCAACGAGGCTAACGGCCGCCGCTTTGCGGACGCGTATGGCTGCGAATTCGTTAAGACATACGAGGAAGTTTGCCGGCATCCGAAGGTGGATTACGTCGATCTCTGCACGTTCCCCGATTTCCGGTTGCAGCCCATCGAAATCTGCGCGCAGACCAAAAAACATGTGCAGGTGCAGAAGCCGATTTCGACCGATCTGGCGACGGCGCGCAAAATGGTCGATATCGCCAAGGCGGCCGGAATCACGCTCGGCGTCGTAAGCCAGCATCGGTTCGACGATTCCAGCCAGTTTCTCAAAAAAGCCATCGGCGATGGGCGTCTCGGGAAAATTCTCGAGGCCGACGCGTACGTGAAGTGGTACCGCTCCGCCGAATATTATTCGCGGCCGATTAAGGGAAGTTGGAAGGTGGAAGGCGGCGGCGCGCTCATCAATCAGGCCGTCCATCAGGTGGATGTGCTGCTGTGGCTGGTCGGACCGGTGAAGGAATTGTTCGGCTATTGGCAGATCGGCGCGCTGCATAAAATCGAGTCCGAGGACGTAGTGAATGCGCTGCTCCGGTATGGAAATGGCGCCACCGGTGTCATCCAGGCATCCACCGCTTTCTGGCCCGGCTACACCGAGCGCCTCGAAATTCACGGGACCAAGGGCTCCGCCGTTATTTCCGGCGACAAGCTGACCACCTGGGACGTTCAAGACGATCATGGCGATCCGGCGCCTCTCGCCACCGAAGTGGCTTCCGGCGCGTCCGATCCGATGGCGATTTCACTCGAGCCGTTCGAGCGCCAGTTTCTCGATTTCGCCAAGGCCATCGAGGCCGGCCGCCCGCCGCTGGTTTCGGGCGGAGACGGGTATCGCGCACTGGAAGTAGTGACGTCGGTCTACCGTTCCTGCCGCGAAGGCCGGAAGGTAACGCTCGATGGGTGAGGCCGGAAAGCCCTGGCACACCGTCCGTGTGCCGGCGTCGAGCGCGAACCTCGGGCCCGGTTTCGACGCCCTGGGCCTGGCGCTGGGTATCTATCTGGAGTGCCGTTTCCGCGCGGGCGATTGCTTGTCGATTCGCGCATCGGGCCGCGACGCGGAGACGATTCCCACCGGCGCGGAAAATCTGATCTGGCAGACGGCGCTGAGGGTCGCGTCCGATACCGGTCGAACGCTCACGCCGGTCGAACTGGAAATTTGCAACGATATTCCGCTTGGGAAGGGACTGGGGTCGAGCGCGGCGGCGTTGACCGCCGGCGTCATCATTGCCGACCGGCTGCTGGGACTAAACTGGAGTCCGCTGCGAATTTTGGATGAAGCGGCGCGCATTGAGGGGCATCCCGATAACGTCGCGGCCTGTGTGCTGGGATCGATTGTCGCCAGCGCGATCGACTCGGATGGCGTTGCGCGCGCGGTGCGGTTGGATCTGCCGAAGAGCTACGGCGTCGCGGTGATTGTGCCGGATTTCAAGTTGCCGACTGTCGAGGCGCGCGCGGCGCTGCCGGAGAGCTATTCGAAGGCCGATACGATTTTCAACGTGCAGCGTTCCGCTCTGTTGATCGCTGCGCTGGCCACCGGAGCGACCGGCGCGTTCCCGACGGCGCTAGAAGACCGGCTCCATCAACCCTATCGAGCGAAGTTGGTGCCCGGCCTCGACGAGATTGTGAAGCTGCGCGCGACCGGCCTGCTCGGCTGCGCGCTTAGCGGCGCCGGGCCGTCGATCCTGGTGTTCTACCAGCGCGGATGCGAGGAGGTCTGCGAACTGGTTCGACAGGTCTTCGCGCGGCATGGACGGGAAAGTGAAATCGTGTGGGCGCAAATTGCCGAACGCGGCTACGAGTTTATTTAAAATGACCATCGGCAGACGCGCATTCATGGCAGCCGCTGCGTTAGGTACACGCTTGGCCGCCCGGAAAATACCCTCGCTCGCGCCCTACGGCGCGCTGCCGTCGCCGAGGCAACTGCGCCATTCCAAGCTGGAGACCTACACCTTTCTCCATTTCACCGTCAACACGTTTACGGACAAGGAATGGGGCTATGGCGACGAAGACCCAGCGATTTTCAACCCCACGGCGTTTGACGCCGGCGCGATTGTCGAGGCGCTGGACGCAGCCGGCATGAAGGGCGTGATTCTGACGTGTAAACACCACGACGGATTCTGTCTGTGGCCGACGCGCACAACGGGACACTCTGTCCGGAACAGCCCGTGGCGCGGCGGTAAGGGCGATGTAGTGAAAGAGATTTCCGAAGCGGCCAAGCGGCGCGGCCTGAAATTCGGCGTCTATCTTTCGCCCTGGGACCGGAACAACGCCGCCTACGGATCGCCGCGTTACATCGAGATCTACCGGCAGCAATTGCGCGAATTGCTGACCGGCTACGGACCGGTATTTGAAATCTGGCACGACGGCGCCAACGGCGGCGACGGATATTACGGCGGCGCGCGCGAGAAGCGCATCATCGACAAGCGCACGTATTACGATTGGCCCGGGACGTGGCGCATCGAGCGTGAATTGCAGCCCGAAGCCGCGATCTTTAGCGACGTGGGACCGGACCTCCGCTGGGTGGGAAACGAAAAGGGCATCGCCGGTGAAACTTGCTGGGAGACCTACGATCCGGTGGGCGCCGATGGCGGACCGGCCTCTCCCGGCAATGTACGCGGAAAGCCGGCGGCTACGGGTACGCGAAACGGTTCGCATTGGATGCCGGCCGAGTGCGACGTGTCAATTCGTCCCGGCTGGTTCTGGCATGAGAGCGAAAATGCGCGCGTGAAGACGCCCGCGGGACTGGTGGATCTCTATTATGAATCGGTCGGCCGCGGCGCGAGTCTTCTACTGAACGTTCCGCCAGACCGGCGTGGCCTCCTGCACGAAAACGACGTGGCGTCGCTCAAAGGTTTCGGCGAACGCGTGCGCGCGACGTTCGGCAGGAATCTGGCGGCGGGAGCGAAGCGAACGGACAAAAACATCCGCGGCGCGGCGCCGGAGATAGTGCTGGATTTTCACCAGCCCGTGGAATTCAATGTGGTTCGTATACGCGAGGACATCCGGTTGGGCCAACGCGTCGGCGCATTTGCCGTGGATGTGTGGACGCGCGGCCGGTGGACAGAGCTCGCGCAGGGAACCAGTATCGGCGCGTGCCGCCTACTGAGAGCCGATGCGCCAATCGTGACGTCCCGGGTGCGATTGCGCGTCACTGAGTCGCCGGTGCCGCCGGTAGTGAGCGAATTCGCGCTGTTCGCGGAGCCGCCGCGATAAGCGGCCGTTACACGCCGCGCTGGTTGCCGTAGAGATCGATGTGAATTCGCGGGCTGTAGCGGTAGCCTTCCCGCTTGCAGATCTCGACGATCCAGCGGCCGCGCTCGGCCAGCGTGGCTGGATCGGTGCCTTCGGCCATCAACACCACGCGCGATTTCTCGGCGCCGATTTCTTCGAGCATGGGCGAAATCTCCGCTTCGTCTTCGGGCTTCGACAGCACGTATTTGAGCTGATAGTTGTAGGCGCCGATCAGCTCCTTTAGAATGGCGGGACGATAGCGCGTGCGCTCGTGCTGCTGTGCCCAGCCGCCGGCGATATCCTCGGACGGCGTGGAATTCGAGAGTTTCGGGCTGATGCTCATCAGGTCGCACTGCACTGGCTCAAAGACTGTGCCGGCGGTCTCGATGGTGATGTGAACGTCGAGGATCTCTTTCAAGCGCTGCGTGAACAGCGCCATATCGCCGGCAATCATTGGCTCACCGCCGGTGATCACGACGTGCGACGGCCAGAATCGTCGAACCTTCGCCAGAAGAGTGCCCAGCGGCATGTCGTCACCTTCCGGATCCCATGAAGTATACGGCGTGTCGCACCACTGGCAGCGCAGGTTGCAGCCGCTGGTGCGCACGAAGACCGAGGGGACGCCGGCGAGCATGCCCTCGCCTTGAATGGAATGAAAAATCTCGGCGATTTTCATGTGCGATATTCCACCGGATCCTTGAGGCCCGCTTCGGCAAATCCTTTCAGCCGCAAAACGCACGCATCGCAGGCGCCGCACGCGCGCCCGCTCTCATCCGGATCGTAACAGGTATGCGTGAGGCTGAAATCGACGCCCAACTGTTGTCCGAGCCGAACGATGCCGGCTTTCGACAGGTCGATCAGCGGTGTGTGAATTTTGATGTGGGTGCGGCCTTCGACGCCGGCCTTGGTGGCGAGATTCGCCATGCGCTCGAACGCCCGGATGTATTCGGGACGGCAGTCGGGATAGCCGGAATAGTCGATGGCATTCACGCCGAGAAAGATATCGGAAACCTCCAGCACTTCAGCCCACGCAAGCGCGAAGGAAAGAAAGATGGTGTTACGCGCCGGCACGTAGGTGATGGGGATTCCGTGCGACATCTCGGCGGCGGCGCGGCCCTTGGGAACGGCGGCGGACCCGGTAAGGGCGGAGCCGCCAATCGCGCGCAGGTCGATGTGAGCGATGCGATGTTCGCGCACGTGAAAGCCGGCCGCTACGCGCGCCGCGGCATCCAGCTCAGCGCGATGCCGCTGGCCATAGTCGAACGAAAGCGCGTAGCATTCGTAGCCGTCGCGGCGGGCAACTGCGAGGCACGTGGAGGAGTCGAGTCCTCCGCTGAGCAAACAGACAGCCGGTTTCATTTGGGTAGTTTCAACGTGAGGAAAAAGCCGATCGCTGGAAATACCGTGAGGATTCCCAGCGCGAAGTGCATCGTGTAATGATCGCCGAGCCAGCCGGTGAATGGAACGAAGATGAGGCCGGCCATGCCCCAGGCAAAGCCCATCATCAGCGCGGAGACGGTGGCCGCCTGCGATGGCGCCAGGTCCTGCGCCATGACAATCATGACGGGAATCGTAAACAGCAGGGTAAGACCGGCCAGCGCCAGACTGACTATCGCCACCGCGCCATGCGCGAAGAAGAAGAGCGCGAGAAACGGAACGCACGCGCTCATCGAAATCAGAATCACTTTGCGGCCGCCGAAACGATCCGCCATGTGGCCGCCGACGAAGCCGCCGATGGCGCCCGAGACCAGATACAAAGTCAGTGCCCAGCTTGCGTGCGAGATGGAATAGCCGCGTTCAAGATGCAAGTAAAGGGGCAGGAACTGCGCATAGACCACCTGCACAATGGAGCGGATGAAAACCAGGAAATAAAGGATCGTGAGCGGCTTCCGGACGGCGCGCAACGGTTGCCAATCGAACTTGTAGCTTTTGCGAACGGCCGGAACCGGCGCATCCGGCAGAAGCGCGAGCAGGAGAATAGTCATGCAGACGCCCGGGGCCGCGCCCCAGTAGGAGCGGTTGACGCCGGCGTGTGTAAACAGAGCCGAAAACATCGACGGGCCGAAGGCGTACCCGAGCGTGCCGGCGCTGATGAAGACCGCCATCCAGCGGCCGCGATTGACGGTGATGCCGGCAGTGGCGCGCGAGGAGGCGTGCGGATGGAACGAAGCGATGCCGGCCCCTCCGGCGATTACCAGCGGGATCAGCCAGCCAAACGAAGGCGCGGCGCCGAGCGAGGCGATGAAGATTCCCGCGACCGCCGGAGCCAGCGCGGTGAACAGCCGGGAGGGAAACCGGTCGGAGAGATAACCCCACACGGGCTGCACGACGGAGGCGGAAAGCGATAGGAGACCGCCGAGAATGCCGGCCTGGGTGAGCGATATGCCGAGCTTGTCGACCAGTACGGGCTGGAAGGCGCCGATCGCGCTGGAATAAATGTCGACGAAAAAATGTCCGCAGGAAAATAGCGCCAGTGCGAGCAGGGCGAAACGCGCGGGTGGGGCGAGCCGCGGGGCGGTGGGGAGTTGCAGCACGCTCGGTTCAGCGCTCATGCGGGGAAACCTTATTATAAACGTGCGGAGCCCCATGTCTCCGTTTCGCTGGGTCGAGGATTATAATGGAAGTATGGCGACACTGGTGGCGTTCGGGGAAAAGCTCGATCCCGCGGCGCTGGTAGAAAAGGAACGCAAACTCTTCTCTATTCTGCAAGAGATGTCCCGCGTTATTGTCGCCTATTCGGGCGGCACGGATTCGGCCTATCTGGCGTGGGCGGCCGAGCGTGTGTTGGGCGCGAATGCGATTGCCATCACGGCCGATTCGGCGTCCATTCCGGAGTCTCACAAGCGTATCGCCGAGGAGTTCGCGCGGGAGGCCGGCTTCCGCCATGAATATATTCCGACTTTCGAGTTTGATAATCCAGACTA
>JBDTAT010000376.1:0-5118 GCA_039924505.1 Bryobacteraceae bacterium | reverse complement strand
CAGCACGCCGGCTTCGGCCGCGCCACCGGGCCGCTTGAACGTCACGAATTTCATGCGAGAGAATCTCCTCCTAACAGTGTGTGAAACCCGAACTAGAATTATTTCATAGATCTAAATTTGATACTATGACGACGCTGCCGGTCGACGTCCGGACGAAGCGGGATTCTCCGGCGGTCTGGCGGCACGGAGAACCAAGTGCATTGGGTCTGGGTTTTTGCGCTGACATTCGGCATCGTCGAGATATCGATCTTTTTCTCCACTATTTACCTGCACCGTATGTTGACGCACCGGGGGCTGGATCTGCATCCGGCGGTCGCAACGCCGATGCACCTGGAGCTGACTCTTTTCACCGGCGTCGTGCCGCGCGAATGGGTGGCGGTGCATCGCAAGCATCATCATTTTTCCGACGCCGAGGGCGATCCTCACAGCCCGCGCCTTTTCGGAATGTGGCATGTGTTGTTCGGCAACTACTTCTACTACCGCAAGGAAATCAGGGTCGCCGCAACCATCCGGAAATATACGCCGGATTACCAGCCGGATTTCGTTGACCGCCTGCACCTCGGCCACTACGGCATCTACGGAGGCCTGGCGATCTTCATCCTGTTATTCGGCTTCGTGTGGGGACCGGCAGCGTGGCTGTTTCACATCGTCGTCTATATTTTTCTGAACTCGACGATCAACAGCCTGTGCCACATGATCGGCTATCGCAATTACGACAACCTGGCGACCAACCTGCGATGGGTGGCGATGCTGACCGGCGGAGAAGGCCTGCATAATAATCACCACGAATTTCCGAGCTCGGCGCGTTTCTCCCAGCGGTCTCGCGAGTGGGATCCGGCGTGGCTGGCGATCCGGCTGCTGGCCTCGCTCGGACTGGCCAAGGTAAAGCCGGTGCCGGTCGCACGGGCGGCCTGATCGCTCTCGCGTTTGAAATCTCTTTGTGGCCGCGCGGTGCATATCGGGTAACCGCTTGCTTACGCGCGCGGCTTGGAATGGGTCTTCCGAGCCGTGACCGTGAGGGAGCGGTTGCTCTCTCTCGCCCTGCAACTATTTGAAAAGAAGCTATTTATCTCAATAATGGCACGTTTAGCGGCTCGCGGCCTTAAACGCGATATAATAAGGATGTGGCCGTTCTGACTGCGCCTCCCCTTATCTCTCCGGCTCGCGATATCCAGACCGCGGTTCTACCGAACGGCGTCCGGATTATCAGCGAGTCCATGCAGCACGTTCGCTCCGTCTCCGTCGGCGTTTGGATCGGAACGGGCTCCCGCAGTGAAACACCCGAGGAAAATGGTCTCTCCCATTTCGTCGAGCACATGGTATTCAAGGGCACCACGCACCGGACTGCCGAGGAAATCGCCCGCTCCGTCGATTCCATCGGCGGCGGCCTGGATGCCTTTACATCCAAGGAACTGGTCAGCTACAACACCAAGGTTCTCGACGAGCATCTGCCCATCGCCTTCGACGTCATCTCCGATCTGGTTCTAAATCCGGTGTTCCGCGAGGAGGATCTGGAAAAGGAAAAGAGCGTCATTCTCGAAGAGATCAAAATGGAGGTCGATAATCCCGAGTACCTCATCCACGAAATCTTTTCAAGTAATTTCTGGAAAAGCCACGCCCTCGGCCGGCCCATTCTCGGCACCAGGGAAACGGTTTCCGCATTCGGGCGCGACAAGTTGTTCGATTACTACAGCCGCATGTACTCGCCATCGAACATTCTAATCACCGCCGCAGGCCATCTGGAACACGATCACGTAGTTCGCCTGGTCACCGAACAGTTTGCCGGCCTGAAAAGCAACGGTGGGCCGCCGCCGGAAACCATTCCCGCCGCCCACGCGCGTCTGACGTTCCGCAACAAGAATTCGCTGGAGCAGGTGCATCTTTACCTGGGCGTCCCCATGTACTCGCTGCCGCACGAGATGCGTTTCGCCTGCTACGCGCTGAACACGCTGCTCGGCGGCGGCATGAGCTCGCGGCTGTTCCAGAATATCCGCGAGCGCCAGGGTTTGGCCTACGCCGTTTTCTCGGAGCTGAATATGTATCGGGACGCCGGATGCCTCTCGATCTATGCCGGCACCTCCACGGAATCGGCCGGCAAGGTGATCGAATGCGTGGTGAACGAACTTCGCCAGCTTCAGCAGGAGCTGGTTCCCGAGGACGAGCTGCGCCGCGCCAAGGACCATCTGAAAGGCTCGCTGATGCTCGGTCTGGAATCCACCTCCAGCCGCATGGCCAATCTCGCGCGCCAGGAACTCTACTTCCAGCGGTTCGTCAGCCTGGATGAGATGCTTGAAAGTATCGAAGCGGTCACCGCGGTCGAGATGCAGCACATCGCGCAGGAATTTTTCAATCCGGAAATGATGGCGTTGGCGATGCTCGGCCGTTTGGGCGGCTTCAAGATGAAGCGCGAAGATTTCCTGCGCTGACGTAAGCTTCCGCTTGCTACGCAAAGTCTCCACTTTCGCCGTTGCTCTGGGCGCCGCGCTGGTGCTGCTCGCGCCTACCGCGCCCGCGCTCGATACGGCGAAGCTGAAACCCCAGGGATACGTCAGCGATTTCGCGCACGCACTGGACCCTGGGGCGCGCGCGAAGCTGGAGCGCTACTGCTACGTAATTGAACAATCCACGGGCGCGCAAATCGCGCTCGTCACCGTCGATACGCTCGACGGCGAGCCAATTGAAGACGCCGCCAATCGCCTCTACCGCGAATGGGGCGTCGGCAAAAAACAAACCAACGAAGGCATGTTGCTGTTGTTCGCGATCAAAGACCACAAGGACCGCGCCGAAGTAGGCTACGGCCTGGAACCGATTGCGCCGGACGGCTACGTGGGCGGCGTGCTGCGGTCCATTCAACCGGAACTCCGCGCCGGCCAGTATGCCGAGGCGTTCGCCGGAGCCCTGCAGCAAATCGGCGGGCACATCGCGCAGGCTAAGGGCGTCACTCTCAGCGACGCGCCGGTGAGCCGCGCCAGCCCGTCCCAGCGTCAATCGCTTCCGTGGCCATTCATTGTTATTGGGTTGGTCATTCTGCTGTTCCTGCTATCGAGCGGCGGCGGGCGCGGCTTCCTCGCCGGTATGATTCTCGGTAACCTGTTTGGAGGCGGCCGTGGCGGCTTTGGCGGCGGCGGGTTCGGCGGAGGCGGCGGTGGGGGCGGCGGATTTGGCGGCTTCGGCGGCGGAGATTCCGGTGGCGGAGGAGCCTCGAGCGGTTGGTAGCCGCAACGTGTAAATTATGGATTCGCTACTGACGGAACTGGTCGAGAAATTAAAGCAGACCTTCGACGCGCGCCTGGTGTCGGTCATTCTCTATGGTTCGGCGGCCGGCGGCGATCACCATGGCAAGTATTCCGATCTCAACGTGCTCTGCGTGCTCGCCCGCGTCACGCCCGTGGAGCTTGGCGCGTCCGAACCAGTTTTTCGCTGGTGGCGCGACCACGGCAATCCGGCGCCGCTACTGCTGACCGCAACCGAGGTGCGCGAATCCACCGATTGCTTCCCCATCGAGTTTCAGGATATGAAGGAGCGCCGCCGCGTGCTGTACGGCGACGACGTTATCGCGGACTTGACCGTCGACCGCAGCTTCTATCGCGCACAAGTGGAGCACGACCTTCGCGCCAAACTGCTGAGGCTCCGCCAGCAGGCCACTGAAGTGCTGTCGAAGAACGACCGGTTGCTCAGCCTGTGCCTCGATTCCGTATCGACATTTTGCGTGCTGGGACGCCACGCTCTTGTGCTCGCTGGAGTGGAGGCAAAATGGCAGAAGCGCGACGTGGTCAGCCAGTTGGGCCAGACCATGGGCATTAACCCGGAGCCCTTCGATCTGCTGCTCGATCTCCGCGAGGAAAAGAAAACACACCGCGAAGTGGACCTGGCGCCGTTGTTTGAAAGCTATCTGAGCCAGATTCAGGCCATGGTCGAATTTGTCGACCGCCTGGATAACCAGGAAATGAACAAGTAAGAAGAGGACACAATGAAAATCGCTCTGGCAGTTGTCGCAGTCGTGGTTATCGTGTTGCTGTTCCTGGGAGGCTCGCTGATTTCATCGCGCAACGATCTGGTCCGCCAGCGCGAAGCTATCAACGGCGCGTGGTCGCAGGTGGACGTCGCCATTCAGCGCCGCGCCGACCTGATTCCGAACCTGGTGGAAACCGTGAAGGGCTATGCGAAGCAGGAAAAGGGAGTCTTCGACGACATCGCCAACGCCCGCGCCGCGCTCGGCGGTGCCCGCTCGCCGCAGGAGACCATTCAGGCCAACAATAAACTGGACGGCGCGCTTAGCCGCTTGCTGGTGGTCGTCGAAAATTATCCGAACCTGAAATCCAACGAGAATTTTATGCGTCTGCAGGACGAACTGGCCGGCACCGAAAATCGCATTTCCGTCGAGCGCCGGAAGTACAACGAGATCGTTCAGGCGTACGATGTCAGCATCGACCTGTTCCCCAAGAACATCGCCGCGTCGCTGTTTGGGTTCCAGCGCAACGACGCCTATTTCAAGGCCGATGCAGCGGCCAAAGTAGTGCCGAAAGTGAGTTTTTAATTTAAACCATGCAATTCAAAAATTATATTGACGGTGAATGGACCGCGGGCGATACGTTCGAAAATCGCAACCCGGCCAACACGGACGAGGTTGTGGGAGAGTTCGTCAAGGGCACGCCCGCCGACATGCAAAGAGCCGCCGATGCGGCGCATCGGGCGTTTCCGGCGTGGTCCACATTGAACGGCCCCGCGCGCGGCAACTATTTATTCAAAGCAGCTGAAATCCTGAACAGCAGGTTCGACCAGATTTCGGCGGAAATGACGCGCGAGGAAGGCAAGACGCTGCCGGAAGCCAAGGGCGAGGTGCGGCGCTCCATCAACATCTTTCGCTATTTCGCGGGTGAAGGCTCGCGCATGCCCGGTTTCCTGGTTCCCTCCGAACGCGATCGCGTTCACATGTTCGCCATTCGCAAACCGCTGGGCGTCGTGGGGCTGGTAACGCCGTGGAATTTTCCCAGCGCAATCCCGGCCTGGAAAATGGCGCCCGCGCTGATCTGTGGGAACACCGTCGTCGTGAAGCCGGCTTCGGCGTCGCCGCTATCGGCGTGGCGGATTGTCGAGGCCTGCCACGAGGCCGGCATC
>JBDTAT010000375.1:0-6210 GCA_039924505.1 Bryobacteraceae bacterium | reverse complement strand
GTACGGATCTGTGCGGGGGGTGATCAGCGATGGTCATCCCTACCGCAATCTCGAGCGCCGATTCAAGGGCTGGAATGGCAAGGGGCGGCTTCACCAGCCGCCCCCAACTCAAACCCAAGACCCCGTCGAGCATTAGCTTATTGCGGGCAAAAAATGGTCTTGACAAAGGGGTCCACTTTAGTAGGTGCAAATCTCGCGGCAATAATAATCTGTATTGCTATAGTTTCAGTCTTTGCATGGCGCTTCATGGGCCGGTCGGTCCCGTCGGTTGGGGTCAAAGTTGGCTTACGGGTCGGTGCTGGTTTTCCAAAGCTTCCTAACGTCTCATATAGTGACCACGTTGCCACTGTGGCAATATTTGTCAACACTCGATGTACTGCCTGCCAGGAAAGCGTACGCGATTATGAGACAGTGAAGCAACTGGTAGACAGCCGGAAGCACGACCTGCTAGTCTGTGGAGTGTTCATGGGCCGCGAGGAGGGTGAAAGAATCCGCGAGTTCTGGCACTCAGGACCCGTAATCACAGTCAAGGAGTTTCAAGCGTACAATGTATATGGCACACCAACAATTATATTGATCGACAGGCGTGGCAAGATTCGCGACTTGTGGGTCGGTAAATTGACGGTACAGGCAAAAGCAAACCTTTTACGGCAAATGAAGGAGGCGGCAAGTGACTTATAGGAATATGTGGCGAGCAGCGTTGGTCGGATGGTTGTTACTGTGGGGGCAGTCACCAGTGATTTATGATTGGTCGTGTTAGCCCCAATCAGGGCGTTTATCCACCACAGTGTAAAGATCTAGCATATACGAACGATGGGACGGTTTCTAGTTACATGCAGGCGACTTGCACAAATGACCAAGCGATGAACGTGCAAGCGTCGGCCAGTGCTATCAATTGTAACTATCCAATTAACCTCGAAGCAACGACAAGTAAGGGCTATGGTAGCTCTAGTTCAATCTCTAGCGATGGCTATTCCTCCGGTTGCACGCCGGACTACACGGAAGTGTGGGGATGCTTGGACTCCACGGTTTCCAGTTTTGGGGGCTGTACTGCACCTTGCTCCTAGAGCTGTCCCACCCGCGTAGTATTCTGGTTGACGCATTACACTAGCTTGGCGGCCATCAGACATTAAGTCAAGGTGGGTATCTACTTGACTCAGGTGGCCACAATCAATTAAGGCCAGGACGGCACTCTGAAATCGTGCTTCGCGGGCCACCCGGAAGCCTCCGCCATTCACGCCAAGACCGGCAGCCTCGATCATGTCCGCGCTCTGTCCGGCTACGTCCAGTCGCGCAAGAACGGAATGCTCGCTTTTTCGCTGCTGCTCACCGTTATAACTCTACTCGATGGTGGGGCGTTGGGCCAATGCGGTGACAGGCGACGAATTTCCGCGATGGCGGAGCTTGTGCTTCAGGGGTTGCGGGGCGCGGAATTTCGAAGCCTGTCACCGCATTGGCAGCGGCGCTCATGGCGGCGATGTCAATTGCGGGCACTCACGCTTCCAGGTAGCGGCGCAAATCTTCGGGGCGGAAGCAATGGGCGAAGGCGGTTTCGCGGAGGATGCGGCCGGCCCTCACCAGCTCTGCGAGGGACTGCTCCATGGTGATCATCCCGTCGGCGCGGCCGACTGAGATTTGGGAGCGGAGCTGGTGATCTTCGCCCTTGCGGATCAGATTGCGGACGGCGTCGGAGGCCATCATGATTTCAAGCGCCGGGTAGCGCGTGGCGCCGTCCGGAGCCGGCACAAGCTGCTGGGCGATGACGGCTCCCAGGGCGAGCGACAATTGCTGGCGGATTTGCGGCTGCTGCGCGGCGGGAAATGAATCGAGAATGCGCGAGACAGCCTGCGGCGCGTCGTTGGTGTGAAGGGTGGAGAAGACCAAGTGGCCGGTCTCGGCCGCGGAGAGCACGGTGGCCATGGTCTCGGCGTCGCGCATTTCGCCGACGAATATGACGTCGGGCGTCTGGCGCAGGATGCCGCGGACGGAATGAATGAAGTCCGGCGTGTCGTGGCCCACTTCGATCTGCTCGACGAGGGAGTTGCGGTTGGCGTGCTGGAATTCGACCGGATCCTCGATGGTGACGATGTGAGCGCGGCGCTGGGTGTTGATCAAATCGAGCAGCGCGGCGAGGGTGGAGGACTTGCCGCAACCGGTGGGGCCGGTGACCAGGATAAGGCCCTGCCGGCGCTCGGCCAGGCGCGCGAGAGTGGCGGGCAGATGCAGGGATTCGAGCGACGGAATGTGAGCCGGCAACAGGCGGATGCTGGCGGCGAGCGTGCCGCGCTGGTGATGCAGATTAGCGCGAAACCGGCCGATGGATTCGCGGACGAAACAAAAGTCGGCCGATTTGTCGCGCTGTAGATCTTCGTACTGGCGCGGGAGCAGCAGGGGAAGAACGAGGGCCCGGATTTCCTCGGAGGTCAGCGGCGGACCGGCCGGCGGCGCCAGCACGCCATTGACCCGCACGGCGACGGGCGAACCGGCGACCAGCAACAGATCGGAAGCGTTCCGGGCCGCGGCGAAGGACAGAAGATGGTCCAGGGAGGCGGCCGATTCGGGAGAAAACGCGAGTTTCTCCGGAAGCCGTGAGGCGGGGGCGGCGCGATTCAGCTCCTGGACGATGCGGGCGAGCTCCTGATCGTAGGCGGCCATCGATTTCGTAGTCTACAACCTTTGACGCGGCTCTGCCCAACCTGCCCAGCCACCCATAACCGGCTCATCCAATCCGGTCGCCGCACATCTCCAGGATCTCGATCGCTTCCAGGCATCCCTGTGCAGTGCTGTTAGTCGAAATGCCCGTCACTTCATCGAGCGGCTCCAGTACCGCCGGCCCTTCAACATGGGTAACCGTGTGCGCGGGCAGCCGGAGACGGCTCCAGGCGCGCTTCGCGAACGCCGGGTTCTTCGTGTTCCGGTAGACGTACGCGGCCAGCCGGCCGAAGGTCGCATAGCGGGCATCCTCGCCCTCGGTTCCAGTTTCGTTGTCGCGGGCCACCACGCTTTTCGGCGCGCCCAGCAGTCTGCAGTATTGCAGCCACACCTTGCGCCACGCGGGATGGTCCAGCAGCTCGTTCAATTCAAAGAGCACTTCCGCGCCGCCCATGATGGTTGCCAGATTGTAGCTCCCGAAGCCATCCTCCACAATCGCGCCAATCTT
This sequence comes from Bryobacteraceae bacterium, assembly GCA_039924505.1. Classification (GTDB taxonomy): domain Bacteria; phylum Acidobacteriota; class Terriglobia; order Bryobacterales; family Bryobacteraceae; genus JBDTAT01. The sequence continues at coordinate 3,050 of JBDTAT010000375.1, read as the reverse complement.
GCCAGTCTTCGGATCGTATCCATACAATTGATTCGGACCCGAGAGAAATCCGTACGGCAGCTTCGCGATACAATCCATCCCGGTAACGATTTTGTCGCGGTACTTGGCGCCGCCCGTGCGCTCCCACTCCGTCATCCAATTGCCGCAGAATGCGAGCCAGTCTGGACCGCCGCGCACGCGGGCCGGATACGGGATCGGCGCGGTTTCGGGCGAAGCCAGCCGCATTGGATCCAGCTCCAGCAATTTGTAATCGGCGTCCACCACCGCGCGCATCAGGTCGCCCGTTCTCTCATCCGTCGTCAGGTAATAAAAGAAGCGCCGGTAAGCGGCCTGGCTGATGCGCGCTTCTTTCGCGCCGCAGCCCCAGTGCCGCACATTGTGCCGCGAGCCCAGCCCCGCGAAGCGGCCTAAATGATAGACGTCCACTTCGCTCGTGTGGCGCGTCATCGCTTCGGCCATGCGAAACACCTCCACGCGGCCGGTCCGCAGGAACGTGTACCACAGCCACACACCAGTGCCGAGCTCGGTGTTGTCCCACGCGAATCCCCCCACGTCATACCGCCAGGCGTGCCGCGGCCCGTCGTGCTGGTGCATCACGTCGCCATAGTTCCAGAAGCCGTACCAATGCCGCTGCTCCACCTCGCGGCGATAAAGCGCGAACGCCGCATCCAGCCGGTCTTCCACTGCCGCCTTCGCCGCCACGGAACGGTCCGGCAGACTCCAGATGCCGAACACTTTCGTCGAATGCAGATACGCTGGAGATGCCACCAGTAGAGGCGGTTCCTGTGTCAGCTTTGCGCGCCGCGCCGTCTCCTCGTGCGATGGAACCGCGGCGCCCGGGAATAGCATCGCCTCGCTGGTGCGCGCCACCCCGTGCGCCGTGCTGAAGCCGGGCTGCACATCTTCATAGCTCGACATCAGCCCGTGCGCTTTCGTGTCGTAATGCCGTAAATCCATGGCGGGCGCATCGGGCGGCCAAAACCAAATCCGCAGCCCGGCGGCGGCGCTTGCCGCATCCTCGATTTCAAATGACGCCGGATAGGACTGCCACATGTTTCTCAGCCCGGCGCCGAGGCCGCCCGAGACATCGCCCACGAACACCACACCCGTCGTGCGGCGGCCCCACCCGGCGTCCAGCCAGCAGCTCCGCGGATTCGTTCGCTTCTGAATGGTGAAGCCGTCGGCCGTCGGCTGAACCAGCTTGTATGCGTCCCACACCGCCCAGTCGGTAAGAAGTTTCTGGCCCCGCGCGTCGAACGCATCCTTGTTTGGAAGGCGCTGACCTGCCAGTTGGCTGGTGTACAGATTGGTGCGCGTGCCGGGCGCGAACAGCGGCGCGCGCCCCGTTGCCGGTTGTAGTGGCTCGCCCCAGACGCCGGGTCCATCGCCGGAGAATCGAACGTGCCGGTTATGCGCCTCCTCGCGCATCGCGACGGCGAACGATACGCCGATTCCCCGGATGAAATCTGTCTCTTGATCGCCATCGAAGATGAACGTGTGTACCAGCCGCACGTGCTCCAGGCCGCCATGGAAATAGAGACGCAACGTGAACGGCAGCCACTCGCGATTCCCGCTGGATGCTTTGTGTACGCCCTCAATGCGCACCACCGCCCGCACCGGCCCGCTTTGTTCCACCACGGTGTTCCGGATATCGCTCACGTACTCGTCCAAGCCCGCCGCGTTCGATGACGCGAGCTTCCCGCGGTCTTCCGCGCGGCAGACCAGTCTGCCCTGCCGCACGATTTCCCGCCCGTCCATGCGCAACGAACCGATGAAGTCGGGACCCCGCCTGGGAATCGAGCACTGAATCGCGCCCGTATCCACCTCAATGGCGTCCGCGCGCTGTTCGACGCGCACCGCCGGGCCAACCGGCGCGGCCGATCCCGGCGCAAGGCGCATCTCACCCGGGGAATTGGCGGGCGCGACCGTTGCGAAACCGACGAATTTTATGGACCCGTCCGGCCAGTAAGCGAGCGGCCAGCTCTGGAGCGGCAGGCTCATTCCGTCGTTTCCCGTAAGCGCAAAGTTCTGTTCCTTGGAAACCGTTCCCCGCGCGAACGGAACGCCCCAGCTTACGCCCGCCGGAATTTGCGGCGCTTGACCTCCCAGCCAATCGAGCGTAACCGCGGCGCTCGCGGCCGGCGCTGTTTCCTGCGCGGCCGCCTTCTCCGGCTCGTACGCCGCGGCCGCACCGGCGGCCAGCAGTTCCAGGATTTCTCTGCGGCTGGTTTTCATCGGGTTCTCCTTCACTTTACTCGCTGGAAACTCACCGTGCGCTTCCGAGTCACTCGCCGCGCGCTTCCGAGCCGCGATCGTGAGGGAGTGCTCCATGGCCCTGCGGGCCACTAAAAGTCATGAAGACGCGGCGGGCCGGTCGCGTGAAATTGATAATTTGGACCGCGTCTTCTACGGAGTGGTTGGACAGGTTATTTCGTGACAGACGCTTACTCGGCGGCAGCATGTTTCCAGGTCTTCGACCGCGAGATGCGGCGCATACGCGCGCCTCGGAAGGGGTTTCCCGCGCCGAGCTCATCCATGGCACATTCCGGCCGCGGCATCGGTTGTCATAGATGGCTTTTCACTCACTGCGCAATGCAGAGGCCGGGTCCATGGATATTCGGCGCGAAGCGAGATAACATGCTAGGAACGCCACCCCAACAAGCAACAGCAGCACGCAGATCAACGTCAAGGGGTCCCCTGGCTTGACGCCGTACAATAGAGACGATAAAAGCCGGGTAGACACAAAGGCGCCAGCTAGTCCTAATGCCGCGCCCGTGCATATGGGACGCGCTCCGTCAACCATAACGAGCCGGAGGATGTCGCTTGATCCGGCGCCTAGAGCCATTCGGATTCCGAATTCGTGCTTCCGCCGGACTACGTTGTAAGACATGACACCGTAAATGCCAATGGCCGCTAAGGATGAGTTCCAGAGCGGGAGGATCGCACTGCAGCAGTCGGCTCAAAGCCGCCGCTCCGGTCCGATGCAAGGCGGACCGCAGGGCCATCTCGACCGCCTCCAGATCCAGCCTGCCATTCTGGCGGCGATCCTG
>JBDTAT010000374.1:0-3853 GCA_039924505.1 Bryobacteraceae bacterium | reverse complement strand
AAGGATGGCCGGCGCGGGAGTTTCGACGCGCGAATGCGTAGACCACAGCGCCAAACCCGTGAATACCGCACCGCCCAGGATATTACCGGGAGTGACGGGAATCCGATTCCAGAGGAACCATTGTGCCACAGAGACCGGCGCGCCGAAAAGCATTCCGGCCGGGATGACGAACATGTTGACGACGGAGTGCTCATAGCCGAGCGCGAAAAACATCGTAATGGGCAACCACATCGCGACGATCTTGCCGGGCGTGGACCGCGAGGTGAACGCCCCGATGGCGCTGAAGGCGACCATCCAGTTGCAGAGCACCGGCTTGACAAAAGCGGCCGCCCAACCAGCGTCGCCCAGCGCGGCGTAGGCGGCGGTTTTCTTCAGCGCCAACTGCCGGACCCGATCGCCGAGCGCGCCACCATTGGTGACGCCGAAACTGGTAATCGCAGCACAGAACAGCAGCGCGTAGAGGACGCTGCCGGCCAGATTGCCCGCGGCAGTCCAGGCCCAATTGCGCAGGACGCCGGCGGAAGGGACGCAGCCGGCCAGCCAGCCCAGGGGCAGGATCGCGAAGTTGCCGGTAGACAGCTCGAAGCCGAGCAGCACCAGCATGACGAAGCCGGCCGGAAAAACGATTACGCCGGCGATCGGCGGCAGACCTTGTGTGAGCACCATGAAGACCGTGGACGTGGCATAGGCGAGAAGTCCGCCGGCAAGCATTCCGCACACCAGCAAATCGCGCGCGGACAAGTTCGCTTTCTTTTCGGCCGCACGGACGACGCCGGATACAAGTTCAGTGGGGATGATGTAATCCATCCTGGTTCCTTTCATTTTGTTTTCGGATGTAGCGCGAATCGGCCGGTTCGCGCCGGGCCAACCGCTCCCTGCGGTCACGGCTCGGAAGGGGATGCGTGTCGCGGCTCGGAAGGGCGCACTTGGCGCGGCTACGCAGCCGCTTCTTCCGGCAGAATTCGATGGCCGGCGGCGACATCGACCAGGATTATCCCGTCTTCCACGCGCGCGGGAAACGTGGTGACACAGGCCGGAAGCGACGCCCGCACGGCGCAGCCCGTATCCAGATCGAACCTCCAGCCATGCAGCGGGCAGACGACCGTCGTCCCCGAAACAATTCCATCGCACAAGGGGCCGCCCTGGTGCGGGCATTGATTTTCAATGGCTACGAACCGGTCGCCAAGATTGAAGATCGCGATCTCGATACCGCCGAGCGAGACCGCGCGGCCTTCGCGCAGCGGCACGTCTTCGGTTTTCGTAATGCGGGTCCAGGTAGTTTCGGCCATCATACGAGCACGCTCTCCATGGGTTGAATTTGAACGAACTGCTTGGGGTGGGCCGGTGCTGCACCTTCCAGCCACGCGTCCTTGGCTATCGCTTTCGATTTGTGCAAACGGTCGAGCAGCTTTTCTTTCTCCGCATCGGTCGCGTAGACCGTTTCCTTGCGCACTTTTTCTATGCCGATGCGTTCGACGAAATCATAGGTGCGTTCCAGATAGTTGGCGTTCTCACGGTAGTACTGGAAGAAGATCTCAGCGGCTTCGAGCGCCTGTCCGATGGTCTCGACGGTGAGCAGCAGATCGGCTTTGCGAACCTTCTTACCGGCTGCGCCGCCGACCACCACCTGCCAGCTTCCATCCTGTCCGACGAGGCCGATATCCTTCACCGTCGCTTCGGCGCAATTGCGCGGGCAACCGACCGCGGCCATTTTCACTTTGTGCGGCGTGTAGAGATTTTCCAGGCGCCGCTCCAGCTCAATGCCGGCAGAGGTGGAATCCTGCACACCGAAGCGGCAAAACTCGGTTCCCACACACGTTTTCACCATGCGGACGCCTTTCGCGTAGGCTTGTCCGGAGGGCATTCCCAGATCGGCCCAGACGCCCGGCAGGTCGGATTTCCTGACGCCAAGCAGATCGATGCGCTGGCTGCCGGTGACCTTCACCATCGGGACGTTATACTTGTCGGCGACGTCGGCGATGCGGCGAAGCTCATCCGGCGAAGTGACGCCGCCGCGCATTCGGGGCACAACGGAGAAAGTACCATCGCGCTGGATGTTGGCGTGGACGCGGTCGTTGATGAAGCGCGCGGAACGGTCTTCGTCGTGCTCGCCGCACCACACCATATCGAGCAGGTAACTCAACGCCGGCTTGCACACTTCGCAGCCTTTGCGATTGCCGTAGATGTTGAGGACTTCCTGCACGGATTTCAGTTTCTGGCTGCGCAGAATGCCGCGAAGCTGCTCGTAGGAAAACGGCACACAGGCGCAGAGCGTCGTTTTCGTTTCCTCCTCGAATTCCGGCGCAACGGCGCGGAGCAGTTGCTCGCACAAGTGGGTGCAGCTTCCGCAGCCGGTGGAGGCGCGAGTCGATTCCTTGAGCTGCGCCATGGTGTTGACGCCGCGCTCGTGAATGGCGTGGATAATATCGCTTTTGCTGACGCCGAGACAGCCGCAGACGGTTTCACTATCGGGAATCTGCGCGACGTCGAGGCCAGAATCGGCAACCGGCTCCGGGAATAGCAGGTGACGGCGCTGGGCGCTCAAGTCCGTGCTGGTGCGCAGCCAATCCATGTAACGATGACTGTCGGAGGCGTCGCCGACCAGAATGACGCCGCGCAACCTGCCGCCCGATAAGATCAGTTTTTTATAGACGCCGAGCGACGCGTCTTCATAACGGACGGCTTCGGCGCCGGCCGCCGTATCGGAATAGTCGCCGGCCGAGAAAACGTCGACGCCCATGATTTTCAATTTGGAGGCCTCTACCGTGCCTTCGTACATCGGGCCGCGATTTCCGGTGATGGTGGCGGCGAGGACTTTTCCTTGTTCGAATAACGGCGCGACCAAACCGTAGCAGACGCCGCGGTGTTCGACGCACTCGCCGACGGCAAAGATATCGGGGTTCGAGGTCTCCATGTAATCGTCGACGACAATTCCGCGGTTCACGGTGAGGCCGGCGCGGCGCCCCAGATCGGCGTTCGGACGGATGCCGGCGGCGATGACGACCAGGTCGGCGTCCATGCGCTCGCCGTCGTGGAACTGGAGGCCTTGGACGCGACCGTTGCCGAGAATGGCGGACGTTTGGCGGTTCAGCAGAACGCGGATACCGAGGCTCTGCATTTTCCGCGTGAGAAAACTGCCGCCGGTGGAATCGAGCTGGCGTTCCATCAACGTGTCGCAGAGGTGGACGACGCTGACGTCGCACCCTTGCACCTCGAGACCTCGCGCCGCTTCAAGACCGAGGAGGCCGCCGCCGATCACCACGGCTTTGACGCCCGGCCCGGAACGGTCCAGCAGAGCACTGGCGTCCTGGATATTGCGAAAAACAAAAACACCGTCTTTGTCCGCGCCGTCAATGGGCGGAATCAATGCGGAGCTGCCGGTGGCGAGCAATAGCTTGTCGTATGAAGTCACGCTGCCATCGTCGCCGGTGACCGTTTTGGTGGATGCGTCGATATCCACGATGCGCACACCGAGATTCAGCGCCATGCCATGTTCCCGGTACCAGGCGGGGGGATGGAGCGTGATTTCATCCAGCGACTTTTCGCCGGCGAGCACGCTCGATAGTAGGATGCGGTTGTAGTTGGTATGCGTTTCGTCGCCGAAAATCACGATGTCGAATTTCGGGGCGTGTTTGAGGATTTGCTCCACGCACGCGATACCCGCCATACCGTTTCCAACCACTACCAGCCGTTGCATAAAAGTATTCCGTTCCGCGCAGACACCGCTAAGTAATAGCCCGCAAAACGGAGCGCGCGGGCTGCTTACTTGATTGCAATGGGTGCGCCCGCGCACCTTTGCGGGCTGCACGCGGAGCCGGTAAAACCCTCCTAGAATTTTTTGGATATCGGGACG
>JBDTAT010000373.1:0-4920 GCA_039924505.1 Bryobacteraceae bacterium | reverse complement strand
AAATCCGGACGTGCCGCAGTTTACCGATGCCCAGGCGAAGGCGTGGGTAAAAAATCCGATTGACGCATTTATCCTCCAAAAGCTCGATAAAGAAGGACTGAAGCCGGCCGCGGAGGCCAGCCGCGCGACGCTGATTCGGCGCGTGTATTTCGATTTGCTGGGCTTGGCGCCGGCGCCGTCTGAGATCGACGCATTCGTGAACGACAAGTCGGCAACCGCGTATGAAAAATTGGTGGACCGTCTGCTGGCCGACCCGCGATATGGCGAACGATGGGGCCAGCACTGGCTGGACGTTGCGCGGTTCGCCGAGAGCGACGGATATGAATACGACACGCACCGGCCCGAAGCGTGGCGGTATCGCGACTACGTGATCCGGTCTTTTAACGAAGACAAACCGTACGACAAGTTTGTGGTGGAGCAGTTGGCCGGCGACGAATTGGCGCCCACGGATCGCGAGATGCGGGTAGCGGCAGGCTTTGCGCGGCTGGGTCCGTTGCGCAAGAACGCCGGCAACCAGGCCGTGGCGTTCAGCCGCAACGAAGTGCTGACGGAGATGACGAACACGGTGGGCGCGGCGATGTTGGGCGTCACCATCGGATGCGCGCGCTGCCACAATCACAAGTTCGATCCCTTCCGCCAGTCGGATTATTACCGGTTGCAGGCGTACTTCGCAGCCTCTGCCGACGACGATGTTTCCATCGGCACGCCGGAGCAGGAGGCCGCCTGGAAGGTGGCGTCCGTGGCGTATGACGGTCAACTGAAACAGTTGAAGACCGAGATGAAGACGCTGACGGGCGACGCGCGAACGGCGATGGAAAAGGAATTGGAGGCTCTAAAGGATAACCCGCCGGCGCCGCCGCCTTCGCTCTACAGCATTGAGGACGATTACGCGAAGCTGGCGCCGGTACACGTGCTGGCGCGGGGCGATTATGGACATCCGGGCGAGGAAGTGGGGCCGCGGCCGCTGGGTGTATTGTTGCCGGACGGCGCGCCCGAGTTGCCGGAAAACGCCCAGAAGCCGCGCCTCGAATTGGCCAAGTGGATCACCGATCCGGAAAATCCGCTCACCGCGCGCGTAATGGTGAATAGAATCTGGGAGGGCCATTTCGGACGCGGTATCGTCGCGACTCCGAACGACTTTGGACGCATGGGCGCGCGCCCCACGCATCCGGAATTGCTCGATTGGCTGGCGGACCGGTTCGTGGATGGCGGCTGGCGGGTGAAGGCGATGCACCGGATGATCCTGCTCAGCAGCACGTACCGCCAGTCGTCGCTTCCGGCCGACGCAACAGCGGCGAAGGAGAAGGACCCGGACAACAAATATCTGTCGCACTTCACGCGCCGCCGCCTCGAATCCGAAGAGATTCGCGACACGATGCTGGAAATTTCAGGCAAGCTGAATCCGCAGGCCGGCGGTCCAAGCGTCATCGTGCCCGTGGACCCGGCGCTGGTGCAAGCGCTCTATAAACCGTCGCAGTGGGCGGTGACGAAGGACCCGGCGGAATACGACCGGCGCAGCATCTATTTATTTCAGAAGCGGAATTTCCACCTGCCGTTCATGGAGGTGTTCGACGCGCCCGACGAGCAGATCAGTTGCCCCCGGCGCGAAGCAAGCACCGACGCGCCCCAGGCCCTTGAGTTGCTGAATGGCGACCTGTCAAATCGTCTGGCTGACGCGTTCGCGCAGCGGATTTCGGACGAAGCTCGCGGCAACGCGGACCGCGAAGTGCGGCTCGCATATCGATTGGCGTCGGGGCGCGCGCCGAACGCGAATGAAGAGAAAGTCGGACTGGAGTTTTTGCGCACACAACCCTTGCGGGAGTTTGCGCTGGCGATGTTTAACCTGAACGCGTTTCTGTACGTGGAGTAAACTGCGCCGCGGTCGAGCGGCGCCGGGAGATTTCAATGGCTGAGCATGTAAGGATTACGCGGAACCGGCGCGAGTTTTTGACCGACGCCTTTTGTGGATTCGGAGCGCTGGCGTTTGCCGACATGCTCTACCAGCAGGATCTGCGCGCGGCCTCGTTCAATCCGCTGGCCGCCAAGACGCCGCAGTTGCCGGACCACGCGAAAGCGAAGTCCGTCATTTTTTTGTTTATGGCCGGCGGCCCCAGCCATCTGGAAACGTTCGATCCCAAGCCGCTGCTAAACCAGCTAAACGGGCAGAAGCGGCCGGTCGAGTTCGGCGCCGGCAAGTATCAATTCCTTTCACCGAACGCCCGCCTGCTGGGCACCAAGCGCACCTTCCAGAAATACGGCGAAAGCGGAGTCGAGGTGTCCGACCTATTCCCGAATCTGGCGCAACGAGTGGACGATATGGCCGTCGTCCGGTCGGTTCACAGCGATGCGGTGGTTCACTCGGCCGCGCAGTATCAGATGATGACCGGGCGCGTGATTCCAGGTTTTCCGAGCATGGGGTCGTGGGTGATTTACGGGTTGGGGTCGGAAAGCGATTCGCTGCCGGGCTACGTGGTAATGCCCGATCCGCGCGGCGGCCTTGAGGCGGGCGCGCCGATGTACTCGAACGGATTTCTGCCGGCCGTGTACCAGCCGACGATGATGCGGCCGGGCGCGAAACCGGTGTTGAATCTGGACCTGCCGAAGCAGGTGACACGCAGTGAGCGCGAGCGGACCCTCCAGTTGATCCACGACTTGGACCAGGCCAATCTGGCGGCGGGCGATCAGGAATTCGAAGCGCGGATGAGCGCGTACGACCTGGCGTTTAAGATGCAGACGGAAGCTCCGGCCGTGTTCGATCTCTCGAAGGAGTCGAAGGCGACGCTCGCGATGTACGGGATCGGCGAGGAAAAATCGGACGACTACGGAAGGCGTTGTCTGCTGGCCCGCCGCATGGTGGAGAAGGGCGTCCGGTTTGTCTGCGTCGTGGCCGGCGGCGGGTTGGGAACGCTGCAATGGGACGCGCATGAGGACATCGAAGAAAACCACATTCGCATGGCGGGCCACACGGATAAGCCGATGGCGGGATTACTGACCGACCTGACACAGCGGGGACTGCTGGGTCAGACGCTGGTGGTGTGGGGCGGGGAATTCGGACGGTCGCCCGAAGGGCAGGGCAAGGGGCGCGACCATCACAACCTCGGCTACTCGATGTGGCTGGCTGGCGGCGGCGTGAAGGGCGGCCAAGTGATCGGCGCAACCGACGCGATTGGACTAAACGCGATCACGGAGCCGCACCACATTCGCGACGTCCACACGTCGATTTTGAATCAACTGGGATTAAGCCAGGATCAGTTGAGCTATCTGCATCAGGGCCGCAAGGAACGTCTCACGGAAGTGCGCGGCGACGTGATTCCGCAGTTGGCGTGAAGCGCGGCGCAAGCTAAAAACATCCGCGCAGTTCCGCGAACCGTTCCAACCGGATCAGTTGTCCCGGCCCCTCGCGGATCTCCTGTCTCTCCAGGGTCCAAGTGTGGGCGTGTGGAATCAGAACGGCGTTGAGTCCGGCTTCGAGCGCCGGGTTGATGTCGGACTTCGGCGAATTGCCGATCATCCAGGTTTGCGATGGCGTGAATTTCCGCTGGTCGACGAGTGACCGATAGGAGTCGCGATCCTTCTCCTTCACGATGGCAGTGTGAGAAAAGTAACCGGCCACGCCGCTGCGGGCCACTTTTAATCGCTGCTCTTCGGCGTCGCCCTTGGTGAACAGCGTCAATTCGTAGTGCGCCGCGAGATGAGCCAGCGTTTCATCGACGCCGTCGATCAACTCCACAGGCTGCTCCAGAATGCGCGCGGCGAATTGCAGGATGATGTCGCGATCCTGGGGCCGCACGTCGCGCTCGGCGAGGCGCTGGTAGGCTTGGTGCAGATTGCGTCCGAAATTCAGCGAGCCGTAGCCGTGAACGCGGGCATTCGCGATTTCGATCTCGTCCAACACGGCGCGAATCCGGCCCGCATCCAGCGTCGAATGCCGGAGAAACGCGACAAAATCGTCGAAGGCGCGCTCGAAATAAATGTTGTTCTCCCAAAGCGTGTCGTCGGCGTCGAAAATCAGATGCCGCGGCCGCTCCCGCGCGCTTCGCGCCGCCATCAGAGTTCGTCCGGAACCTTGGCGTGGCCGTTGGTCGGGGCGACACTGCGCAGGTGCGAGATTCTTCGCTGGCGGGTCAGAAATTTCGGAAAGAAATCGGCCAGCAGGCGGAGCCGCAGCGTTTCGGAGCGGGTGTTCAACAGGACCTGCCGGACGCCGAGATCGGGAACAGCGCGCGCAAGTTGGAAGCTGAGCTGCGGATTTTCAAGCGCCGGGCCGGCCAAGGGTTCGGAGGAGTCGAGCAGCCGCAATTCGTCGTAGCCCGCCAGCGCGCGCCGGCGCGCGTCCTTAAAAACCGGATCGGCCGACTCGCTTTCGGGAACTTCGTCGTCGAAGAACTGCACGGAGCCGCGCAGGTACGTTTTCTCTTCATTCAGCAGAACAATTTCGAAACGGCGGCGGCCGGAGGCGACGATGTCGAGGCCGCCATCGGGATACCGCTTCACAACATTTTCCACCACGGCCGTGCAGCCCGTATTGACGATGCCGTCATCGGCGGCCAGAACCACGCCGAACTCGCCGCGGCTGGAAATGATTTCGCCCATCATCTCCTTATAGCGGTCTTCGAAGATGTGCAAGGGCAACGGCGACCCGGGTAATAGCACGACCTGCAGCGGGAACAACGGCAGAAGGTCGTGTTGCATGATACTATTATGGCTTTCCGCCCGGCGGGCGGCAATCATTCATGCAGATCGACGGCAAGGTGGTGCTGATCACGGGCGGCTCGGAGGGCATTGGCGCGGCGTGCGCGGATGCGTTCCGGCGGCGCGGTGCGCGGCTGTCGCTGACGGCGAGGTCGATTGAGAAGCTGAAACAGGTGGGTGGTGCGGCCGCCGTGATCACGGCCGGCGACCTGTGCGACGCCGCGACGC
>JBDTAT010000372.1:0-3313 GCA_039924505.1 Bryobacteraceae bacterium | reverse complement strand
GGTACCGGCTCATCGCGTAGCCTCGATTCAGCGCACGGCTCAGCAGCATGTCTTGCGTCCCGACGAGAATGGCCGGACTCTCGGGATAGAGCTCCCAGTCCTCTTGAACCTCGCCGCCCATCAGCGTATAGACGCGGACCTCGGGTGCAACCTTCTCCGTCCACTCCTTCGCCCGGTCGCGCGTCTGCTCTACCAATACGCGCATCGGCAGGCAGTACACCAACCGCCGCGGCGTTCCCTGTGGATTGTTCCTTCGCTGCCACAGCCACGCGAGAATCACCGCCGCTGTTTTTCCGGCTCCGGTCGGGACGTGAATCGCATGGCTACGTATGCCCTCACTCGCAAGGGCGGTCTGATACGGGTAGGGCGCGTTCCCCGTCGCGTCGGAGAAAAAGGGTTCAAAGCTCTGGGCGTTCATGCAATGTCCCGAAACCCGCTTACAATATCACAATTCGGAGCGCCCCATAATCCCAGTCACACGCTATCTTCTCAATAAATTCAATAACTTACCGGGAAACCCTTGCACCCCTCCCCTTATAATCTAATCAGGAGCAATTTGACCGGCCGGTCAGCTTCATCTAGTACGGTGTTTCCGAGCCTCCTCGGGTAGTAGGGCCTGGGGGAGCGAGGAAGAGATATCGATATCTCGAAAAGAGTCAGTGAGTCGTAATAAACGGTAGGAAAAGCGTGAATTCGCGGACCTTTAGCATTCCTCTGGGGAGGGGCGATACGAAAAGTGAGCCGGAAGGAGCGTCTATTCTGCCGTCGCGATGAACAAAGCTCACATCCCGTGGGCGGCTCTGAAGATGCGCAAAGTGTGGGGCACACTCCGTTTTGCGCGTGTTCAGAGTCGCCCGCGGAAAAGATTCGGATCGTAAAAAATCCGCGGACTGCTTGAACCCGAAGTGTCTCTATAGCGCAAAGGGTTCGGCGCGCACCACCAAGTGAGTCGGGAACTGTTTCGCGCCGCACTCCGTTTTGCGCGAGTTCCTTTAGAAGCCTGCACCATCCGCAACCATCGTTTAGACGACGCGCCGTGTACCGCTCCGTCCACCCGCATCCGCCTGCGTGCTCCACTCCGGCCCAGCGGCAGCGTCCGGCAACATGCCTTCGCCCATCTCATTCACGCCGCCCTTCAGACTGCTCGGCCTAATTCGGTTTACGATAGACTACAGAGTCCGCAAAGGGCGCGCAGGTGGCCTCATTGCAATGAAGTAAGCCGCCCGCGCGCTCCGTTTTGCGGGCTGTTACTGAGAGGTTTCCGGAATATACTCCTATGAACAGGCGCGATTTCTTCTCTCTTCTGGGCCTGGAGGGTTACTCTCTTGCGTTCTTGGCGGACGCGGCCCACGCTCAGCCGATTCCCTCCGCCGAGCAGCGGACGCATGAGTTCGACCGCATCGCGCCGCCCGAGCGCCTCCGCCACATCGCGGCGAACGAGCCGCACATGGCCCTGGTGGATCTCAACGCCGATGTTCTCGTCGCGGGCGGCGGGATGGCCGGTGTCTGCGCCGCCGTCGCGGCTGCCCGGCACGGCTCCAAGGTGATTCTGGTCCAGGATCGTTCCTGCCTGGGGGGCAACTCCACCGGCGAAGTGAAGATGCACATCGTTGGCGCGAGCTGCCACAGGGGCCGGCCCGGGTGGCGTGAGTCGGGATTGCTGGAGGAGTTCCGCCTCGACGATGCCGTAAACAATCCGCAACGTTCCTGGGAAATGTGGGAGCTGCTGCTCTACGACAAGGTGATGTCGGAGCCGAACATCACGCTGTTGCTGGACACCTCCGTATTCGCGGCCGTCATGAAGGACAGCCGGATTCAACAAGTGCTGGCGCGCTGCGACAAATCCGAGTTCCTCTATCGCATCCACGCCCGCGTGTTTTGCGATTGCACCGGCGATTCGCGCCTGGCGCTGGAAGCGGGCGCCGAAATGCGCAGCGGCCGGGAAGCCCGCTCCGAATACGGCGAGCCCCTCGCGCCCCTGGAGGCCGATAATCAGACGCTCGGCAGTAGCATCCTGTTTACCTCCCGGCTGCACCACCAGCCGATGCCGTTCACACCGCCGAAATGGGCGCGCAAGATCACCCGCGATCAACTCCGTCACCGCAAAATAGACTCCTGGGAATACGGCTACTGGTGGATTGAGTGGGGCGGCAACATCGACACCATCCACGACAATGAGCGTATCCGTTTCGAGTTGCTCTCCATCGTCACCGGCATCTGGGATTACATCAAGAACAGCGGCGATTTTCCCGACAGCCGTTATTGGGCCATGGATTGGGTGGGCATGATCCCCGGCAAACGCGGCAGCCGGCGCCTGTTTGGCGACCACATCCTCACGCAACAGGATTTGTTGAGCGGGGATTTCGAGGATGCCGTCGCCATTGGCGGCTGGCCGATGGACGATCATCCTCCCGGCGGCTTCGACCGTCCCGACCTGCCGCCCAACCACACGCTAAAGCCGCCCGAGGTCTATAACATCCCGCTGCGTTCGCTTTACAGCCGCAACGTTGGCAATCTCCTGATGGCGGGCCGCAACATTAGCGCTACCCACGTGGCGTTCACGTCCGCGCGGGTGATGGGCACCTGCTCGGTGATTGGACAGGCGGTGGGAACAGCCGCCTGGATGTGCGCCGGCCGCAACATTGCGCCGCGCGCCATCTACCACGACAAGAATCTGCTGGCCGAGCTGCAATCCACGTTGCTTCGCGACGATCAGACTATCCGCGGCCGGGCGAACCAGGATGCGAACGACGTGGCGCGGCAGGCGCACGTGACCGCCTCGGCCGAAGACGATACGGCGCCAGCCCGCGCGGTGATCGACGGTTACACGCGCGACATACCCGGCGGCGCAAAACACCACTGGGCGGCGCGCGTCGAACCGGCCGGCGCCTGGATCGAGCTGGCATGGGACCGCCCGCAAACCATCCGCCAGATCCAGATCACCTTCGACAGCGGCTTCGAGCGGGAACTGACATTGAGTTCGCAAGACAGCGTAAATGCCGGCATCATCCGCGCCGCGCAACCGGAAACCGTACGCGACTACCGGATCGAATACCGGCAGTCCGCGGATGCGGCCGCATCCACCGTCGCGAAAATTACGGGCAATCACCAACGCCTCATCCGCCACAACGTGGACCTGGCGAATGTGCATGCCATCCGAATTCACGTTACCGCGACCAACGGCGCCGCCCAGGCGCGCATCTTTGAAGTGCGCTGCTACGCGTAGGCCAGCCGCGCGCGCCCGCCAGCGAACCTTCACGCTTCTATCGCGTGTATTCTCCTACGCGGTTCGAGATGCGTCCGGCGCCGTCCA
>JBDTAT010000371.1:0-2807 GCA_039924505.1 Bryobacteraceae bacterium | reverse complement strand
ATGGAAGCTCTGCTCAAGGATCTGCTGGAGTATTCGCGGGTGACGAATGCCGCGACGGCGGGAGGGCCGGACCGGGCCGACGCCAACGCGGCGCTGAAAGAGGCTCTTCTGAATCTGGCCGCAACAGTGGAGGAGAATCACGCTAGGGTCCGAACCGCGGACGAGCTGCCGGTGGTCAAGATCCCCCTCATTCATCTGATCCAACTTTTTCAGAATCTGATTGGCAACACAATAAAATACCGCCAACCGGAGCACCCGGCGGGTGAACCGCCAACCGTCGAAATCGCCGCGGTCCGGCAGGGGCGGGACCGCTGGCTGTTTTCCGTGCGCGACAATGGCATCGGAATCGATGCGCAATATCTGATCCAGATTTTCGGCGTATTCAAACGGCTCCACGGCCAATCCGTGGAGGGCACCGGAATCGGTCTGGCGCTGTGCCAAAAGATTGTGGAGCGGGCGGGCGGACGAATCTGGGTAGAGTCGAAGCCGGGCGTCGGGTCGACATTTTTCTTTACTCTTCCGGGCGCGGGAGAACGGTAAGTGAATGCCGATCCGATTGTGATTCTACTGGTGGAGGATAATCCGGGCGACGTTTTTCTGGTCCGGCGCGCCCTGAAAAAACATGGCCTCCCGGCGGAATTGACGATCGCCGAGGACGGACAATCGGCGATTCAGTTTGTGGAACAGGCGGACGCGGATTCGAGGATCCGCTGTCCGAATCTTATCCTGTTGGACCTGAACCTGCCGCGGGCGACGGGTACGCTCGTGCTGCAGAAATTGAAGGAGAGCTTCCGCTGCGCGGCGATTCCGGTGATTGTGATGACCTCTTCCGACTCGCCGCTCGACCAGGAAGCGGCCGCCCAGCTTGGCGCCGACTACTACTTCCCAAAGCCGACCGATCTGACGCGCTTTATGCAGCTCGGCGCCATTGCGCGGAGCTTGCTGGAGGGACAGCGGCAGAGTCCAACGGCGTAGGCCTTTCGGTTTAACATCTCAATACGCGCGCAGCCCGGAAAGCGTCTGTCACGAAACCGAATCGGCTTCCGCGCCGCGGCTTCCGAGCCGTGACCGTAAGGGAGCGGTGGGTATGGCTATTTCGCAACGAGCTCTGCGGGAGCGCTTGGTAACATTATTTTGCAAGAGGCCCTAACGCCCATGCGAAAATGGGACGCGATCATGTCCGAACCCCACGTCGTCGTCGATCCCGTACTCCTGCGCGATTTCTCCGCGCGCATGATGGAGGCGGCCGGCGCCTCCGTACACGCCGCCCGCCTGGTTGCCGATTCGTTGGTCGCAGCCAATCTCCGGGGCGTCGATTCTCACGGCGTGCAGTTACTGCCGCCCTACGTCGAACGCCTTCAGCGCGGCGACATCGACGCTCATGCAACCGGCCGCGTGGTCTCGGAAAATGGCGCCTGTCTGGTCTACGACGCCGCCAATGCCATCGGACAGACGGTTTCCGGAATCTGCTGCGATCATGCCGTCCGCCTTGCGCGCTCCCATGGAGCCGGCGTCGTGGTGGCGCGCGAGTCGAATCACTTTGGCGCCGCCGCATATTGGGCGCAGCGCATCTCCGACGCCGGCATGATCGGCATCGTGTTGTGTAACGCGTCGCCGCTGGTGGCTCCGTGGCAGGGCAAGGACCGCCGGCTCGGCACCAATCCGATCTGCATGTCGGCGCCCGGCGACCGGCTCTGGCTGCTCGACATGGCGACCACCACGGTCGCGCTGAACAAGGTTTTCAAGGCGGCCGCGACCGGACAGGAAACGATTCCCGCCGGCTGGGCGATGGACGCGAATGGCAATCCGACCACCGGCACCGCGGCTGCCATCGCCGGCTCGCCGCTTCCGCTCGGTGGGTACAAGGGCAGTGGATTGGCCATGATGGTCGAGATCCTGTGCGCAGTGCTGAGCGGCGGCGCCATTAGCACCGAGCTCGGCGGCCTGCGCCTGGAAGGCAGACCCATGCGCGTCAGCCAGTTTTTCCTCGCCCTGGATGTCGCGCGCTTCATGCCCGTCGCGGAGTTCACCGCCCGCATGGAACATCTTCGCAAAACGGTGAAAAGCTCCGCCCCCGCTCCCGGCTACGACGAAGTGCTGCTCGCCGGCGACCCCGAATGGCGCATTGAAACCGAACGCGCGCGCGATGGCATCCCGATTCAGCCGGCCATTTGGAAAAGCCTAAGCGACGTCGCGGAAAAGTTAAACATTCCCGTCCCGGCACAACGCTCAGAAAGCGCTTCCGAGCCTGGGTGCCCTCTGGGCACGTGAGGGAGTGGTTGGACGGGTTATTTCATAACGAGCTCTTACTTCGCTGATATTTCATTCTTGCAGCGGCTTGACTTTTCAACAGCGGAAGCGCAGCTTAACGGTGGGGGGGAATCCAGCATGAAGATTCTCTCGAATCAGGAGCGCGAATTTTACGACGCGCACTACCGGGGTGTTCCTCGACCTTCCCGATTCCGATGTGGTGTGTAATCTGCGAACGATGGAGGCGGACCTCCATAACCCCGCAAAAGCTGTCTATGAACGCCGGGCGGTATACCAAGCTGCGCTCGACTGCCTTCTGGCAAACCCGCTTGCTGGGTGCGCTGCGCTGGACTACGGATGCGGCACGGGCGACTGGGGCTTGGTTCTGGCCGGCGAGGGCGCCTCAGTCGTTCTACTTGACTTGTCCCCGGTCGCCATACGCCTTGGCTTGTGCCGCGCGGCGGCCAGCGGTATCGCGAGCCGGATTCGAGGCGTTGCGCGCGACGCAAGCGATCTGTCGTGCTTTCGTGACGGCGAGTTTGACCTTATCTTCGGAA
>JBDTAT010000370.1:0-3013 GCA_039924505.1 Bryobacteraceae bacterium | reverse complement strand
AGCACCGAATGACTCGGTACCGGTTGAGCTTATGGTCGGAGAGGTCTTAAGCCCTCCCGGTGTGATGCTGGCGATCCGCTAGGGCCAAGCGCTAACCCGAACAATCCTAAGTGGGATAGGCAGAATCAACTTACTCATATTCGCATTACACGTAGCCCGTAAAGAGTGACCGAATGGTTGACGATAACTTAAATGAGGTACTCTGTAAACAGAAGTACTAGGCCGTGGCCCTGGAAGTGCTCTAGGTTGGTGCCTTGGTCCGATATTTGAGGAGGAGCGAACTCCGTGGAAATGGTTTCTGATATCAGTTGGCGCGCTACGCGTCGCAGTTACATGTTTGCCGGTCTTTTGTGCCTCTGCTGTCCTGCGTGGGCTCAGATCAGCCTGGTGCATGTAACGAACTGCGGTCCCGGAACATTTCCGGGGGCGAACTGCACCATCCCGGCAACGGGGAGCGGGAACCTGATCGTGGTGGCGTTTGCCTCGGTTCCTGGCTATTCACCCACAATCAGCGCCGTGACCGACAACGGCGGAAACGCGTACGGCGATGCTGGGCCGGCTCGAGCAGTGGACTCCGGCGCCAACGATGTAGTGGACATCTGGTATGCGAAGAACAGCGCTGCAGGCGCAACTACCGTCACAATCACTCCGTTAACAAGCGGCAGTGGCGCTGCTGTCATCTGGGAATTTTCAAATGCCGATCCTATATCGCCGTTGGACCAAACCGTGGTTCTAAACAGCCAGACTTCAACAACGACCGCCGCAGGAGCGCCGGTTACCACAGCGGCGCCTAATGAAGTAATAGTGTCTGTGATGTCTCCATCCGGAGCCGTGACTGGTATTCACTCCAGTAACGCGTTTACCGGCGACTCGCTGCTTTATGGAGTCGGATGGGCCCATTTGATTACCACGGCCTCCGGCGCCTACACCGCACTATGGGACACGTCCGGAACGTACGCTGCGAGTTCAGTTTCCTTCAAGGCTGCCTCCCGGGGCGGCGGAACCCCTCTGAACGCTTGTGACCTCGCTACACCCTTCGGAACCATCGACTCGGCTGACGTGACACTTGCGGTGAACATGGCCCTGGGAACGACGCCCTGCACAGCCAATGTCGAAGGCCCTCGGATATGCACCGTCGTGACGGTGCAACGTGTAATTAACGCGTCCCAAGGCCAACCCTGCCTCGTATACAATCCCACCGCGCCTCCGGTGATTATCAGCGCCGCGACGGCCTCCGGGACGGTAGGCAGCGCATTCTCGTATCAGATTGGGGCTACTAACACACCTAACAGTTACGGTGCTGGCGGTTTGCCCGCCGGCTTATCGGTTAACACGGGGACGGGTTCGATCTCCGGAACTCCCACGGCCGCGGGAACCTCGACTGTGATACTGAGCGCGACCAACAGCAGCGGGACCGGCAACGCCAACCTTACGGTGACCATTGGCGCGGCTCCGCCGGTGATCACCAGCGCCACTACCGCCGGCGGAACGGTGGGAAGGGTATTCTCGTATCAGATCATGGCTACTAACGCTCCTACCAGTTACAATGCGACTGGTTTGCCTGCCGGTTTATCGATCAACATGACAACCGGATTAATCTCAGGGACGCCTACCTCCGCGGGAACTTCGAGCATTACGCTGAGCGCAGCCAACGGCGCCGGGACCGGGCAAAGCACTCTGACATTGACTCTGACCGCATCGGGCGGCGGCCATAGCGTCACATTGAACTGGGGCGCGAGCACTTCACCAAACGCCACAGGCTACAACATCTATCGAGGGACAACTTCGGGCGGACCATACAACAAAGTGAATGTCGCTCCTGGAAACCAGACGAGCTACGTCGACAACTCTGTCCAAGCGGGTCAGTCGTATTATTACGTGGTGACGACAGTGGATAACAGCGGCAATGAGGGCGGCTTTTCGAATCAAACTATTGCCGTCATTCCATCCCCTTGATCACCTCCTCTGACTGGAGATCTTTTTCAGAGCGTCCCTGGCGTCCGCCGCATAGATGAAATTCGGCGTGCGCTGTAGAGCCTCCTGAAGAAACCGCTGGGCTGATTGCGAATTGCCCTCTATTCCGTATGCCATTCCAAGGTGGTACAGGTAAACAGGGTTGGTCGGATCTTTTTGCACAGACTGCTGCAATTGTGCAACGGCCAACCCCGGCGATCCAAGTTTGTAGTACGCCCAACCAAGAGTATCGGCGGCCGGCGCGGAATCCGGAATTGCGCGCTTGGCTGTCTGCGCAAGCGACAGCGCAACATTCAGGTCCCCTCCGTGCTCGAGGTACAAGAACGCGAGTTGGCCGGCCGCGACCGGGGAGGCGGGATCGACCTCGTGCGCCTGTTCCCACAGCTTTCTCGCCTCATCCCAATTTCCATCTCTTGCGTACCAAGCCCCCAGGGCCAGGTAGTTCGATACGTTGCGCGGATTCAACTCGATCGCGGTGCGCAGGTCGGACTTGGCTTTATCCGCCAAACCTCTCGCGTAATCGATGTCGGCCAGCAGAGTGAACGCATCCCGAGTTTTTGGATCCAGCCGGATTGCGTCTTTCACGCTGGTTTCCGAATTCGCCAGATCCTTCAGGTCGAAGTAGCACACGGCCAATAGGAAGTGTAAGCCCGGATTCCGAGGCTGCTCCGATAACACGCTTGAAATCCGCCCGAGAACCTCCTTCGTCCTCCCTTCGCGGGCATACAGCTTCACCAGCATTGCGAGAGCGGGCAATGACGCTGGATTGCGCTTCAGTGCGTCTTGGAGCAAGTCTTCTCCATGGCGTGCGTCGCCTTTCGCCAGAACGGCCCGCGCATTGGCAACATAAGCTTCCGCGGAGTTGGGATTCGCTCTCAGCACCTCGCCGGCCAAGCGGGCGGCCTCATCGTTGGCTCCTCCCCTGCCGGCCAGGTTGGCGAGGGCCAAAGCCGCGTCGGTCATTCCAGGGCGCAGTCTTAGGGCGTGGCTGAAAGAAGCTTTGGCTGCGGCCGCTTGACCGAGAGATCGCTGGGCGACA
>JBDTAT010000369.1:0-5248 GCA_039924505.1 Bryobacteraceae bacterium | reverse complement strand
CAGCAAACTCAAGCCAGCCGCAAGAAGACGACCCCCGCTCCGGCCAAAATTGGGTCCGTTTCGCAAAGCCCTACAGCGCACCCCTCTCCCAGTCCCACCGCCGATCGGCCGACTGGCTTTGTTTCGCGAACCGGCTCAAACGCCCCCACCTCTGCGCAACCTGCGGATCTCCTGATGAGCCTGCATCCCCCAATCAAGATGAGGGTGTTGTAAACGTTTACCAAAGCCGGCGCAAAGGGCGCCGCGCACCAATAAACAGCGCTCATATTCCGTCCGCCCGCGCCGATACCACCTAACAGGAGCCCTTATTCCATGATCAGCAGCGTGAACAGCACCACTTCAGCGGCGCAGGCCTATCAGGCCCAGCCGCCCGCACCGAAGACCCCGCCAGCAAAACCGCAGGCGCAGCCACAAGACAGCGTCCACCTGAGCGCAGGCGACGTAGATCACGACGGAGACAGTCACTAACGTGTTCACGCGATAGGGGCGCTATTCGATCTCGATCGCGATGAACATCAGTTGGCCGTTGCGCTCCACTTGCAGCACCGCGGCTTGGCCGGTCTTCAAGGCGGCTAAGGTGCTGCGGAGCGCGCCCACGCTGACGGCTGGAACCTGATTCACTTCGTAGATCACGTCGCCGGTTTCAAGATCGCCATCGCCGCCATTCGGCCCGTCGGCCAGTTTCGCGGCTACCAGGACGCCGTACTCGCGCCTTAAATCGGGGAGCATTCCCGCCAACTTTTCGTCGATGGCCACCCCTAAGATGCCGAGTTTGGGAATCAGGTTCCGTTCTGGATTCACCATGTCGGCAAAGCGCATGGGATCGTCGTCGCGCTCAATGACGGGCGCTTGCAGGGAAAGCGTGGCGCCGTTGCGAATGATTCCCAGCGTCACCCGGTCGTCGATGGGACGGCGGTAAACGTCCAACTCGAGTTGGCGCACGGTTTCCAGTGTCTGTCCATCCGCCGTGGCAAGAATGTCGCCAATCTGCAAACCCGCCTTCTGGGCCGGGCTGCCCGGGGTCACATCGGAGACGACCACGCCCCAATCGCGCGGCAACTTCAGGCCGCTGGCGAGCAACGGCGTGATGGTCTGCGCGAAGATTCCGAGCTGGCCGTGATGCACGTGGCCATCCTTACGGATCTGGTTGTAGACGTCGGAGACGATATTGCTCGGAAGCGCGAATCCGATGCCCTCGCTGCCGCCGGACTGCGACAGGATGAAGGTGTTGAGGCCTACGACGCGGCCGTCTGCGTCTACCAATGGGCCGCCGCTGTTCCCGGGGTTGATGGGCGCGTCGGTCTGGATGTAGGTTTTCCAATCGTCGGGTTTAATTTGCCGCGACCGGGAACTGACCACGCCCATGGTGACCGATCCTTCCAGGCCCAGCGGGTTGCCGAAAGCCATCACCAGTTGTCCCTGCTTGATGGCGCGTGAATTCCCGAGTTCCAGGTGCGCCAAGCCGGTTTTCTCAATCTTGAGGACTGCCAGATCTGTATCGCGGTCCATGCCGACGATTTTGGCGTCGACGGTGCGCTGGGCGGCCTTGGGTCCGGCGGCCTCGCCTTCGAGTTTCACCTGCACGCGGCGTGCGTTGGCGACAACGTGCGAATTCGTGACGATATAGCCGTCGGCGGAGAGAATGACGCCGGAACCGGTGCTGCGTTGGCGGGAGATGACGCTGCTGGTGTTGCCGGAAATCCCTCCGTCATGTTCGTCCACCGGGCCGTAGCCGGCGGAGAAGATCTGCACCACGGCGGGGCGGACCCGGCTGACGAGCGACTCGAGCGAGCCGCTGAGGTCGTGTAAGGAAACCAAACCGCTTCCGGCCGGCTGCTGCGCGCATGCCGGGACGGTTGCGAGAGCCGCCGCAACGACCGCAAATCGAAACACGAGTGAAACCCGCATACCTGTATCGTATCCCGGCGGCCCGCGCACCACCAAGCCAACCCGGAACGATTTCGCGCCGCACCAGTTCTGCGCAAGTTCCTCAACACGCGGGCGGGGCGCGGCCGGCTCGCAGCGGGCGAAGGCTCCCATGCGGCGGACGGTTGACTTTCCCGATAAAGTAAAGGAGAATTCGCTAGACACCGATACCCGGGGCGATATAGAATGTGAGTCCAATGGAACTCCGCAAGCGCGGCACGCCCGCCACACTGGCCGGCATTGCGCGCGATCTGGGCATCTCGAAGATGGCCGTATCGAAGGCCATGCGGGGGCATCTCGACATCGGCGAGGATACGCGCCGCCGGGTGATGAAGCGCGCCGGGCAACTTGGCTATCGCGCCAACCTGACGGCCCGGTCGTTGCGGTTCTCCGAGACCCTGCTGATCGGGATTGTAGTGCCGACTTTCGCGCACTCTTTTTTTAGCGAGCTGGTGGAGGGCGCCAGCGCCGCGCTGGAGCGCCACGGATATCAGGCGATTGTCACCGTGAGCGGGGAAAACGCCGCCCGCGAGGTGCGGCAGATAGAGGCGCTGATCGAGCGGCAGGTGGATGGCTTGATCGTGGCGAGTTCGCAGCGCGCCGACGCATACGGAATCTTCGGCCGCTTAGAGCAACGGCAATTGCCATTTGTCCTGGTAGGGCGCCGGGTAGAGGGTGTGGCGGCGGCCTACGCGGGAGTGGACAACTTCGCCATAGGACGCCGCATGACGGAGCATCTGATCTCTCGCGGGCGGAAGCGGATCGCCCATCTTAGCGGACCGCGGAACACCACCGGAATTTTGCGGTGCGACGGCTACATGGCGGCGCTCCGTGACGCCGGCTTGCGCGTGCCGTCTACCTATATTGCCGGCGGGGGAGACACGGTTGCCGTCGTGGAACCGGCCACACGAAAGTTGCTCCAGTGCGGGAGCCGTCCGGATGCGATCTTCTGTTACAACGATCAGACGGCCGCGGCCGCGCTCCGCGTCATCCAGGCCTCCGGCTTGCGCGTGCCGGAGGACATCGCGATCGCCGGTGTAGGGAATATCCGCTACGCCGACCGGTTGCCGGCTCCGCTGACGACCATCGATCAGCAGCCGCGCGCCATGGGTAAGACCGCGACAACGATGCTCCTCGCCGCGCTGGCAAAGGGCCGCATGCCGGCCGCGCGCGAGGTGATCCTGCCGGCACGCCTCATCATCCGGGAATCGTCTGGCGGAAATCGTCTGGCGGAAAAAATGAAGTCTACAACCGAAAGGAAAATCCATGCCAAACTTTCCAGATAGCGCAAAGGGCGCGGCCCGCACCATCGCGCCAGCCAGGAACTGCTTCGCGCCGCGCCCCGTTTTGCGCGGCTTCTTTATTAAATACGTGTTGCTGGTGGCGTGGGCCGTGTTCCAACTGCCGCTCGCGGCGCAACTTTCCACCGCGTCCGTCAAAGGCGACGCCCGCGATTCTTCCGGGAGCGCCATCCCTGGCGCCGGCATTGTGTTGAAGAACACGGCCACCGGAGTACAGCGGACGACCAGCTCCAATGGATCGGGGAACTATGTGTTCCTGAGCCTTCCCCCCGGGACGTACACGCTGGAAGCCACGCACACTGGATTTCAGGCGCTGCATCTGGAACCGTTCCCGCTGGAAGTGAACCAGACGGCGACGTTTAATCTTACGCTCCAGGTTGGACAAGTCCAGCAGTCCGTGGATGTGCGGGCGGCGGGCGAAGCGATTCAGGCCTCTACCGCGGAGTTGGGAACCGTGGTCGCGCAAAAGCAAGTGGTGGACCTCCCGCTGAACGGCCGCAACTTTACGCAGTTGCTCACGCTGGCGCCGGGAGCGTCGCCCGCCAATGTTTCGCAGAACAACGGCGGAGGGTTTGGCAGCTACGCGGTGGGCGTCGTGGCCTACCCGTCGTTTAACGGGCAGAGTAACCGCAGCAATTTGTTCCTGCTTGACGGAGTTATCGACACCTCGCCCGACACCAGCACGTATGCGGTGGCGCCCATCGTCGACGCCATTGAAGAGTTCAAGGTGCAATCCCACAACGATGAGGCCGAGTTTGGAACCGTAACCGGCGGCGTGGTGAACGTGGTGACAAAATCCGGCACGAACCAGTTTCACGGGTCGGCCTGGGAGTTTCTGCGCAACGACGCTTTCGACGCCCGGAACTTTTTCCGTCCCACCGTTACGCCATTACGCCAGAACATGTACGGCGGCGCCATCGGCGGTCCGGTGATTCACAACAAGACCTTCTTTTTTTTGGGTTACCAGGGGTATCGTCAGGCAAGTCCGGCAAACAGCCTCTACCGTGTGCCCACGGCGGCGAATCTGACAGGCGACTTCAGCGATTGGCCGCAGCAGATTTACGATCCACTGAGCACCACCGTCAATTCCGCGGGCCAGTTGACGCGCACTCCGTTTGTAGGAAACCGGATTCCCGCTTCGCGGTTGGACGCGGGGTATCTGGCATTCCTCCGCGACACGACTCCGGCTCCGATTTCGACCGGCGTCGCCAATTTCAACCAAATCAATCTCACGCCTACCACGGCCGCGCAGGAGGAGTACACCGCGCGCGTCGATCACACGTTCGGCAACCGGGATTTCGCGTGGGCCAGGGTCAGCGGCGAGCACTTCGACCAGGAGGGGTCCGGCGGACGTGACGGCTTATTGAGCTCCGCGGTTTGGGCGCCGCTGAACATCGGCGCCAGTTGGGTCCACACATTCAGCCCGAGCAGTATCCTGCAGGTGCAGTTCGGCCGGGCGTTCGACCAGAAGCAATCGAGCACGCGATTTGCAGCGGGCACCAACAAGATTATTCAGGATACTGGGTTCAATGCGGATTTCTGCTGCAGCTACCGCCCGGGGCTGTCGCTGGTGCCGAACATTGCGGTGAACCAATATTTCAGCGGCGGCGAGAGCGCCGAGACGGCGACGTATGGCAACGTCTGGCAATACAAGGCGAATTATTCGCTGATCCGGGGCCGCCATGAATTCAAGTTCGGTGGAGAGTGGGACGAGATCAGTTTCCAGGACGTGCTCGACGATCTGAATGTCACCTTCGATGCGATTGGGACGGCCGATCCGCAGAACCAGGGCAAGACCGGCAGTCCGCTGGCCTCGTTTCTGCTCGATGTGCCGCTGAATGCCGCGCGCAGGGATTTCTACAAGACGACGCGGCCGGGGGGCATCCTGGGATTGTATGGGCAGGATTCCTGGAAGGTATCGGAGAAGCTGACGGTGAATCTGGGTCTGCGCAACGATGCGACGTTCATTCCGCCGCTGGGGAATACGGCGAAGCGGAGTATCTACATGGGCGACCTGGATC
>JBDTAT010000368.1:0-4161 GCA_039924505.1 Bryobacteraceae bacterium | reverse complement strand
CGCACCACCGGCGGCGCGGCGCCGTCGCTCAAGAAGATTTCATCCCAATAGACGCATAGGTTCGTCACGATGCGCACTTCGCGACCGGTTGTTGGAAAGTGTAACGGGACCGCGATTGTTTTGGGCTTGCCCGACGGCATGCCCATATCCGGATTTACGGTTTTCCAATGGCCGGACGCGTCCTTCATCTGCAGATACGGAAAAATGAGCCCGTCCTTCAGCGCCTGCGCCGCGCCGCGGAACGTGCTGCCGTCAGCCCAGTCCACCCAGCCGTTCAGTAGCAGCACAGCCTGGCCATCCGGAGCGGACGCGGCGCCGAAATCCAGATCGAGCGTGTGCATCTCCGCCACGCCCGAGGTCGTGCGCCCAAACTGGTTGGGGTAGCGATGGTCGATCGACAAGAGCTGCGGCAGAACGTCGCGCCCGTGGCCGTCGTGCGCACTCTTCGGATAGAGACGCTTGGTGACGCCGAACAGACGATACTCGGGAAACGGCGGGCTCTTGAATTTATCGTTGGTGAAAATCTCGCTGGTGGCCGGATGATCGAGCGCAATCAGGCGAACTTGATCGAGGTAGGAGACTTCGCTCAATTCTTCAGTGATGCGGACCTCGTACTTTCCATCCACCGGTGTAAGCGCGGCGCCGGGAATCCGGATGTGCTCGGTGTGAGCCACCGGAAAGTATGTGCCTTCGCCGTCACTGGCGCCGAGCGGTGCAACACCCAGGACGTCGGTGATGAACTGAAATCCTTTGCCGTTCCAGGTCCAGATCATCGGGCAGGAGCCGGAGAGCCGCTGCGCTTCCTTATATATATAGGATTGGCTGGCGGCCTGCTTCACTTCATTCTGAACCAGGCCGTTCGGCCAGGTGATGCGAACCACATCGGCGGCTGAGTAGCCTCCCACGTCGAACAACAGCGGAACGCCGGCATACATCTGCTTTTCGTAAAGCCTGCCCGCCTTGATTTCGACTTCGGCGTCCTGGGCCAGCTTCAAACTTTTGACGCCGGTCAACTGGACCCGAAGCCAGTGGCCGGGACCCGCAGTCTCGTTGTGCAAATAATGAACGCTTCCGTCCGCGTCGATATGCGCGCGATCTAAACGCCCGTCAGCGTCGAAGTCCGCGTCGAGGGTTGTGAGATCGCGCGCGTTACCCGAAAAGCTTGTCACTTCGTATCTTCCGCCGAGCTGGTCGCGATAGAGCACGGGCGCGCGGTCCCGATACAGCACGGCTAAATCGAACGCCTTGCTATCGGGGACGACGCGTAGTTTGAACGCATCGGTTACCTCGCCGGGGACAAACGGAAAATCGGCGGTGCGGTCGGTAAATCCGACCTGGCCCTGATTACGCTCGAGCGCCGGATGGGCGCCCAGCAGAATCAGATCGAGATCGTAGTCGTGATCGTAGTCGATCCATACTGCGCGATCGAACCGGCGCTGGGGCAGACTCGCGGCGTATTTCTCGAAGCGGCCCTTCACATTCCGGTAGAGCAGCGGGCCGGACCCGGTGAGAATGCAGAGATCCATCAGACCGTCGTTGTCGAAGTCGCCGGGCGCGACGGAGACGACGCCGGTCAGTTTCTCGAGCCCGGAATCCTGGACCAGCGTGACGCCGCGCCGGTAAAGCAGAATTCCGCGCGCGGACCACACCAACAGATCCGTTTGTCCCGCGCCGGTGGAATCGATGAGCGTCATGCCGACGGTCTTCGGATCCACCGCGCCGTCGAGCTTTTGATCCACGTATGACGGCGGCGCGCTCGCCACGTTCGCCGTGGGCGCAACTGGCGGATCGTAGATTTCCGCGTACGCGCACCAGTCGACATCTTCGGGAGTTGCCGCGCCTTCGCCTTGCTTCTTGAGGCGTTGGAAAATTTCGAGCTGACGAGCCGCGTCGGCCG
Source organism: Bryobacteraceae bacterium (assembly GCA_039924505.1). GTDB lineage: Bacteria > Acidobacteriota > Terriglobia > Bryobacterales > Bryobacteraceae > JBDTAT01. Next base: position 2,264 of record JBDTAT010000368.1, on the reverse strand, counting down.
TACGGCCTGCGTGGCGATCCATGTTATAAAGCTGGAAATGCGCCGCGGCGAGATCCGGATTCAGCTTGGCGGCCAGCTCAAACTGTGTAAGCGCGTCACTTGCGCGGTCGGTCAATTTGTACAAGGTTCCGAGTTGATAGTGAACAATCGGCTCGCCGGGAGTGAGCGTGGCCATGTGCTCAAATTGCGCGATAGCGCCGGGAATGTCGCCGGACTTCTTATCGTAGATTCCAAGATTGAACCAGGTGTGCGGAATCTCCGGGGCGCGATGCTGAACATCTTTGAGCGCCGCGACGGCTTCGATGGTTTTGCCGGCGCGCAATAGCGCCAGACCGTAATTCAGTTTCTCCCGGACCGAATTCGGGGCCAAATCGAGCGCCTTGCGGAACTCCGCGACGGCCTCGGCCTGCGTAGTTGGGTTTTCGTAGAAGGCCTTCCCGAGATTGCGATCCTGTGCGAGACGTTCTTCAAGACCGGGAGTTTCGGCCGCCCACAGCAGAAACACGGACGCCGTCGCGAGAAGGAGTTTCGCTAGTGTTTCCGTATGCACGTCCGTGAAGGGTTTAGTATACCGCGTGCGATTGCCTGCTGGATGAGTTTACATTCGCTTAACACGCACGGGGCGAAACCTCGAAGGCTCCGCGGGCGTCTCGGCAATAGCTATGAAAATCCTGCTGAGCGGTTCGCTGATCGCTGTCGCGGTGTGCGCGGTTGTGCTGTATGCCGCAGACGCGTGGAAGACAGAAGATTCGTCAAAGTGGACATCCGAGGATATTCAGAAAATCCTCACCGATTCGCCGTGGGCAAAGCGGGTAAACGTATCCGGCGGAACGTCCGGAGAACGGCGGGGCGGCCGAATGGGCGCTGGGGGTCTGGGGCTGCCGGGCGGCGGAATGGGGCGCGGCGGCGGCGGAATGGGAATGCCGGGCGGGGGCATGGGAATGCCGAATGGCGGATGGGGCGGCGGCTCGGGTGGCGGAATGGGCAGCGGACGCGGAGGACGCGGCGGTGGCGGACGGCCGCAAGCGTCGCTGGTTACCATTCGCTGGGATAGCGCCGCGCCGGTGAAAGCCGCGCTGCTGCGTCAGCGGCCGGACGACGCAGCGAAGACGCCGGAAGCTCCGGTGAAAGACTACGTCATCACGGTGGACGGGCTTCCGAATGTGACACGGCCGGCCGACAGCGATAGCAATGCGGACGATTCCGGCGGACGCCGGAAGCGCGATCCCGAAGCCGTGCGCGAGGAACTGATGGAATCGACGAAGTTGATTGTGCGGGGCAAGCGCGCGATCGGCCCAGAGGACGTGAAGATTGACCCGGCCCGGGGAAATCGCGAGATCCACTTTCTGTTTCCACGCGAGACTCCTATTACGGCCGGCGACAAAGAGGTTACGTTCACGACGCAACTGGGCCGCATGAAAGTGGAGAAAAAATTCAACGTGAAGGACATGATGTTCCGGGGGAAGCTCGCGCTTTAATTCGGGGACAGGCTACGCAATCGCTAATTTCCCCCTCGCCCCCATTCCAACTTCCTTCCGCTATAAGTTAGCGACGACGACGTTGACCAGTTTGTCGGGGACGACAATTACTTTCACCACGCGCTTGCCGGTAAGCAGAGGCTGGACTTTCGGGTCGGTTAACGCCAGCCGTTCCAACTCGTCTTTCGCGGCGCCGAACGGCACGGCTACGCGGCTGCGCACTTTGCCGTTCACCTGCACAACGATGTTGGCCATCTCTTCCTGCGCCAACTCCGGATCGAAGGCCGGCCAGGGCTGGCGGAAAACGGGGCCGGTGCGGCCCAACTCCTCCCACAACTCTTCGGCAAGATAGGGAGCGAACGGCTCCAGGAGCAGCGTGAGTTTCTCCATCGCTTGGCCGAGCACGAGTCCGGAGAGCGACGCCTCCGCCGCATAGAGTAAATTGACCAGCTCCATGATGGCGGCGATAGAGGTGTTGAAATGCCAGCGGGATTCGAAATCCTCGGTGAGTTTGCGGATGGTTTGATGCAGCTTGCGGAGGACGGCGCGGTCGGCTTCGGTGCGCGCTTCCCCGCCGGGAACGACGCGATCTGCGTTGCGCGTGACAAAACGGTAGACGCGTCCGACGAAGCGGTACGCTCCTTCGGCCCCGGCTTCGGTCCAGTCAAGATCTTTTTCCGGCGGCGCGGCAAACAGCTCGAAGAGGCGGCCGGTATCGGCGCCAAACCGGTCGATCATGTCGTCGGCGCTTACGACGTTGCCCTTGGACTTCGACATTTTCGCGCC
>JBDTAT010000367.1:0-7240 GCA_039924505.1 Bryobacteraceae bacterium | reverse complement strand
CCGAAGTCATCGGTCGGGTAATGATGGGTGCTGATGAACCGGACGGGTACGTTGTTGTTCTCGCAAAAATCGCGAAACTCATCGATCCACTCGTTCTTGGCCGTCGCCGGACCGCCAACCTGAAGCGCATCGTCCACGCTTACGATCGCTTTGGCGGCGTCGCGATACAACTTGAAGTAATCTTTCTGCGTGCCTTCCCAAAAATCCTTCGGCAGATTCGGCTCGTTCCATACTTCAAAAAACCATTGCCTTACTTCCTGCACGCCGTAGCGTTGGACCCAGTGAGAGGTCAACTTCGAGATAAGCGTCGCCCATTGTTTATAGTTCTTCGGCTGCGTGATATTCGCCTTATAGTGCAAAACGGTTGTGCTGCCCGATGCGATCGCGGTGGGCATGAAGCTTAGCTCAATAAACGGCTTCATGCCGGTGGAAATCAGAAAATCGAAGATCAGATCGGTATTTATGAACGAATATACAAGCTCGCCTTGATCCTCGTAGAGCGTGCTCATGTCGTCGCATAGAAGGCCGTGAAAGCGCACATGAAGAAAACCCAGCTCGTTATGGCATTTTTGTAACTGCCTTTGCCAGTCGGAGCGCAAAGCCAAGGTCGCATGGCCACTGCCTACTGTGTGCTCCCAGTAATGCGGAAGCGGATTGGCCTTTCCCGACAAATCGCAGTGAAACGTGACGGCGCCCATTCTTCAGCCCTCCCCATAGACCCGGTACCCTTGCATATCCGCCTTTTTGAAAATCAGACCGAATCCAAACCGTGTCGGATCCGGGCGCAGGAAGCCATCCGTAACCTCGAGTACTCCGTCGAAGGCCATCCTTTCGATACGCGCGTGATCGTAAAAATATTCAACATTAATGGCGCGTTGCGCCCCGCAGCACGCATGCGCGTGAATGGACGGCGAGGTGTGCGCCGACAGGGGCAGAAATTCGCTGACGCATAGTGCGTCGGCCTGAAGGAAACCTGTAATTCCGGCGCATCGGGTGGCATCGGCTTGCAAGACGTCGACCGCTCCCGCCTCCAGCATTCTCCGGAAATACCAAGCGTCGTAGCCATACTCGCCGGCCGCGATGTTCATGCCCGGAGGAGCGGAATCCCGTATAAGCCGCAATCCTTCGAGGTCGTCGGCCGAGACCGGCTCTTCAAACCACGTCACGTCATATTCCGCGAAACGCTGCGCCTGGGCCAGGGCTTGTTTTCGCGTGTAGGCGGCATTCGCATCGACATACAACCCGACCTTCGGCCCAATCGCCTCGCGCGCGTGTTTTACCCGGTCGACGTCGGCGGAGGCGTCGCGGCCTATTTTCATCTTCACCGCTCGAAAACCGCAGCCGGCCCAACCGCCGAGTTGGGCGCGCAGCTCCTCCTCGGAATACGACGTGAATCCGCCACTCCCGTACGCCATGATTTCAGTTCGAACGAAACCAAGCAAAGCCGCTACCGGTGCGTTTAGGAGCTTGCCTTTCAAGTCCCAAAGCGCGTTGTCCACTGCGGCGATTGCCATGGAGGCGATGCCGGGTCTTCCCAGGTTTCGAATTGCGCTCACCATCAGCGGCCACGCCGCGCCGTTAGACAAGGCGTCATGGCCTTTCAACTTTGGCGCCAGCAAATGATCGATCAGCCGGGCTGTGGCGGCATCCGCATAGCTATAGCCGAGCCCCACTTCGCCGCCCGCGGAAACTTCGACCAGGACCATTGTCGTGTCCTTCCATTTGAGCGTGCCATCCGACTCCGGCGTTTTCGTCGGAACGGTGTAGGCGGAAACCTGAATGTTTTCTATGACTGGATTAGATGGCATAACGTTCTCCACTTACTACAGGCGGGGCATACCATGCCCCCAGGTATCCGGTGGAGACAAGTCCCGCCGCATGCGAGGCTCCTGCATATTCCGCTTCTCCGACTCGAAGATTTCGCTTCCCCGGGTTATCAGATAATCGGCCGTGCGCGCCGCCAGTGACATGATCGTCAACCCCGGATTGGCCGATCCCTGTGTCGGCATGACGCTGCCGTCGCAAATGAACAGATTCGAAATGTCGTGGGTGCGCCCGAATCGATCCACAACCGATGTCTCCGGGTCGTTGCCCATTCGCGCCGCTCCGACCAGATGCGCATACCGCGCTTCCTGCACCACTTCCCCGGCTCCAGCCGCCCACATCACCTCCATGGTCTTGTTCTTGCCGTACTCGATCAGCTTCTTGTCGTTGTCGTAAAGATTGAAGGTCACTTTGGCGACTGGAATTCCGAATTGATCCTTTTCCCCGGCCAACTGTACACGGTTATCCGCGTGAGGCAGAATCTCTCCCAGAAATCCGAATGCGGCCCAATGGTTGTAGTCCATCATCACGCGCCGCAGTCCCCATCCCCAGGCGCCTTTGGCGGTCATCATCATCTTGGCGAACGAAATCGGCAACGGCCCCACCGTTTGGATCGCGAAACCGCGCGCAAAGCCGCGTCTCGAATCGGTTTCGTAAAACTCTTCGGTTAAGGCATGCGCCGGAGGAGCTTTGTACATACGAACCAGTTCGTCGAAGCGGCCGAGCACGACGTTGCCGGCTTGCGCCATCAGATAACGGCCCACGCAATCGCTGGAATTCGCCAGTCCGTTTTCAAAGCCGGCGCAGGCCGAATTCAGCAGCAGGCGCGGAGTTTCAATCGAATATCCCGCGACAATTACCGCTTTCGCTTTTTGAAAGCGTTCACCGCCGCCGGCATCGATATAGCTGACTCCCGTCACGCGCCGGTTGCTTCCCAGGTGAATGCGCGAGACCATGCAGTTGGGGCGGATCTCCGCTCCATTGTCGATGGCATCCGGCACGTGCGTGATCAGCGTGCTCGCCTTGGCGCCGACCTTGCATCCCTGAATGCAGAAGCCTCTGTAAATGCAATGCGGCCGGTCGGCGCGGGAGCCGTTCAAAATCGCCACGGGGCCGCCGGCGCTGATGCCGATTCCGAGCTTTGTGCAGCCCTTGATCAAAGCATCGCCTACGCCGCCCATGGGATGCGGGCCGTAGGGATAGCCGTGCGGATCGCCCCAGGGATAGTAGGACGGGCCTGAAACAGGCAACTCCAATTCCATCAGTTCGTAATAGGGCTTCAAGTCCGGGTAGGCGATCGGCCAGTCGATGCCTACTCCGTCGCTTGAATGGATATGGAAATCCGATGGATGCAACCGCGGCGTGAAGGCCGCCCAGTGAACCGTGCCGCCTCCGACACCCTTGCCGCTATTGTTCGCGCCCAGCGCCAGTGGGTGCCGGCCTGCGGTGATCCGCAGGTCGTTCCAATACAGATTGTGGGCGCCCTTTTCATCGCTCACCCAATCGCGCTCCGTGTCCCAGAAGGGCCCTGCATCGAAGCCGATCACGCGGAATCCGGCGCGCGCGAGGCGCTGTAGAAGGACGCCGCCTCCGGCGCCCACTCCCACAATCGCGTAGTCCACCTCCTCGCCTTCGGGAAAGCGCCGCATCGGTGTTTCGATCCGCTGGATGGGACCGAGCATGTGCGGTTCATTGTCCGGCGCCAGAAACTCTCCCAGAAGGGGCGATTTCAATTGGACCCTCCCTGGCCAGGCGAGCCGAGATGTTCAATTTGACCAGCTACCGGCTCGTAAACGTCGGAGACGGAGGTTGCCGGCCCTTGCCACTCATAGCGTGTTTCCTCCGATTCCCACGGCTCCGCTTCACCGCGCCCCAGACGCATATAAGCGCGCGGATATGCCGGCCCTCCAAACCCGACTTCATCCCATGCCCACGGATGTGAGTAATACGCTTCGGCGCAATCCTGCACCAGCAGCATCCAAAAGCGCTCCACCGGCATTCGCTTCCAAATTTCATCCCCCGCCGCTGGTTTCGCGTCGTGCAGCGAGCGCAGGATTTCGTCCTGTTCTCGCGGTCCGATTGCCAGAAACCCGCGGCCGTGCAGATGCTGCGCGATTTGCTCGATCGCCTGCAACCCCAACCTGAAAGCCTCCCGATCGGGCGGCATATCCTCATACCGGTAACCATCGTGTTGACCGAGATAAAGCCGCTGGTCGATTTGCTCCACAATGGGGATTCTATGCGCTTCATCGCGATCGTCCTGCGGCACAATATGATTGCAGACGGATTGCATCAGACGCGCCTCTTCCGGACTGAAAAAACGGATTTCGGGAACGTGATTGACGCGGTCGAGAATGACTTCGCGGGTTTTCGCGTCCCAGAACTTTTGCTGTTCGAGGGTGCTGAACCCTGGATAGTATCCGGGTTGCGCCATCGGCCGGAGCGGCTTTCCCCCAACGGTTTCGACTGGCCGTGTATCTAACTTGCCGGGGATAGTAGCGCTCATTTCCTCTTCTCTCTTCGGAGCAGGCTGGCCAGCAGTCCCAGGAATCCGCTTGCCGCGAATAGTAAAGGCGCAAACAGCGGCGGTCCGTAAATGATGTTGTAGATCGGCCTCTTCATGCCGCCGGGACGCCGCGCCACGCCGCGCGCGTGATAAACGAATCCCACCACTCCGTCGGCCATGGCGAGAGCTGAGACGGCGGGGAGCCATGTATGCGCCACGCGGACGTCTTTGATCGCTCCCGCCCCGGCCGCCATTAACATGGGAGCGACGATTACGGGCGTCCATTGGGCCTTGTAGCGGAAGTTATTTTTGTAGTGCGAGTACCAGGCTTCAGCGCCGCTCAAGAACGCGGAAATGATGGTCGCGGCCGCCATCTGTTTTTGGAAGCGGCCTTCGCGCACGTCCTGCTGCCAGCTAATTGGTTCGTGGCCGCCGGTCAGCGGGGCCGCCCAGTGTCCCGGATGCGTTGGCTTCGGCAGGAGCTGCTGGTTCCTAAGCTCGCCCCGCCGCAAAAGCGACGCCAGGAACCCGAGGTAGGCGCTTACCGCGAATAGCAGCGGAGCGAACACCGGCGGCCCCATGATCATGTTGACAATGGGTAGCCGCCATCCCCCTGGTTTGCGCTGCACTCCGCGCACATGGAAATAGAAACCTATGGCGCAGTCAGCGATCGTGATTACCGAAACGGCGGGCAGAACCGTCCGCGCCGCTCGCCGGCTGAAAAACCCGGACAACCCTCCCGCTGCCAGCGCGCCGCTCAGAATTACGGGGGTGTACATGACGCGGCGGCTGTAACTGCCGCGATAATGTTCGTAGGCGACCTCGAGGCCGCTCAGCACGCTCGCGGAGGCGGCGATCAACGCCAGCCAGCGCTGGAAACGGCCTTCCCGCACCCGCAGGTCCACGTCGACGGCCGCACGTTCGAGCGCCCCGCCGGCGGGGGCCGTCTTTTCGATGCTCCAGATGTGGTCTTGCATGTCGCTTTTCACTTCTCGGGTTCAGGCGTTCACTCGTTTCAACCGGCGAATCGCCATTGCCACCTCGGGAACCGCGAGCGGCAATGCGGCAAAAGCCGCGCCCGCGGTCAGCAGTGACCATGGAGAGAATTCATGGTACTTATTGCATTCATCCAGGGTCAGCTTTCCAGCGAACGCGGCGTCTGCCAAAACTTTCAATCCCATCCCAACCGGGATCGCCGGGTGCGTCCGCCATCGGTTCTCTGGGCCCATGCCGGCCAGGCATGCAGTCGCCGCAAAGCTAAACAAGCCGAGCAACGCGTCGGGCACGTCCAGGATCGAATATGCCTGGGCGGACCCGTTGACCTTCTCTGCATTGAAACCGCGCGAGCGTGGACCGGGCAGGCTCTTCAAGATACCTGTCTGATAGAGTGCGATGCCGCCGAGAACGGCGCAGGAGAATAAATTGAGCCCCACAATGCCGCGCCGCCGCCGCAGATATTCTCCCGATCCTTGCCGCAGTTCGCGGCCAAGTTGGCCCGGCGTCGAATGGCCCGCCATCAAGCGCCACTCTTCTTAAGGCCGGCCACAAGCAATCCAACAGCCGTCGCGCCTGCCAGCGCTACCAGACCGCGGTGCGACATCAAATTCATCACATTCTGCAAGCTGACATTCTTCGCGCGGGCGTCGAAAATCCCGTGGGCGGAATAATCGCCCTTGACGGGCTCGAACATATTGTCGGGGCGGTTGGGCGCAACCGGTTCTGAGGTTTCCTGACCGTCATAGGCGTGTTCCGCCAGATAACGATCGGCGTAGGATGGGACGATTTCCTGAGCGTAGATCGCTTTTATGGTGGGCCAGCCGACATACACCTCGCGCCGACGATGAGACGCAGCCCACACAATCGCGCGCGCGGCCACTTCGGGTTGAAAGATCGGCGGCACCGGCTGCGGATGGCGGGGCAGGCGCGTCCGGCACCAACTGAATTGCGGCGTGTTCATAGCCGGCAGATTCACCACCGTGATATGCACGTTGCAGTGAGCGTGTATGAGTTCCGAACGGATGGAGTCCGTGAAGCCAACGATGGCGTGCTTGGCTCCGCAGTATGGCGATTGCAGGGGAATCGAACGGTACGCCAATGCCGAGCCCACCTGGACGATTGCGCCCCGATTGCGCGATTTCATCCGCTTCAGCGCGGACATGGTCCCGTAGACCTGTCCGAGATACGTGACTTCCGTGGCGCGCTTGAATTCTTCGGGTGTGATCTCGAGGAACGGCGCAAAGATGGTGGTCATTGCGTCGTTTACCCAGATGTCGATGGGACCCAGTTCTGCCTCCACTCGCTCCGCCGCCTTTTCCACTTGTTGCGCGTCCGCGACATCGGTCGGCAGCGCAAGCGCTTTTCCGCCCGCTTCTTCCACCTCGCGTTTGGTTGATTCCAGGCGCTCCCGCCCGCGTGCGAGCAATCCAATGTGCGCTCCTTGACGCGCGAATTCCGCGACAACGGCGCGGCCGACTCCCGCCGATGCGCCGGTTACCACCACGACTTTCCCCTGATTAGTGTTCATTTTTTTTTCCTATAGGACGTGACTGCAGAAAGACCCGAGCGAACGGCGCGTTAGCGATCGCACATCACTCCGATTTTCAGTATGCACGGACATCGAACGTGCCTACCGTGACTTTTGTCACGGCTGGCGTTGGGCCGCAACCTTAACATCAAGAAGGCTAGTTGCGTCACACCGCGATGAGAGGAAATCGAATGCTGTTTGCGGTTTCCTGTTACGCGGCGCAGTCACCACGAATGCGTAGGAGCCGGCGGCAAACAAGGGGAGGAAAGACATGGCGAAGAACACCGCGGATCTCTTAGTTGAGCGGTTGATCGATTGGGAGATAGAGACAATTTTCGGGTTTCCCGGGGATGGCATCAACGGAATCTTCGAAGCGCTCCGGACAC
>JBDTAT010000366.1:0-3280 GCA_039924505.1 Bryobacteraceae bacterium | reverse complement strand
CGGCCGGTCGCAAGGCGCCACAACCCGATGGCCCGCTGCTCGGCAATCTCGGTATGCGGCGACAATTTCTGGTGCGGCAGAATATCGAGAGCCGGAATCGTTTGCGGATGCGGGATGTCGTTCCGGTTCACCAGCAGATCGAAGAACGTTCCGATCAAGTCCGCCAGCGCCTCGGCTTGCTTGTTGCCATCGACGACGACGATCAACGGGCGCTCGGCCGCCTGCCACAGCAGCACCAGATAGAGCGCCTTCGCAGTGGTCGTCAGGCCGCCGAGCGATAGACGGTTCGATTCGCGCCGCACCAGCCGGCGGCACAATTCCTGAAATGCCGTGTGCCGGGCGAGACTCTGAAACAGATCGCGAACTGCCGGATGGGTCATCGCGGAGATCGCGCCAGCAATTGTTCCACGATGTTGGTCGTCGAAAAGCCCGGCTCGAGTTCAAGCGCCAGCACTTTGCCGCCCGCGGCTTCCACTTCCTCGCGCCCGGCGATGAAGTGCGACCAGTCGGCGCCTTTTACCAGCACGTCCGGCAGCAGCGCGGCAATCAACTCGCGCGGCGTGTCTTCATCGAAAAGCGTCGTCGCGTCCACCGCTTCGAGCCGTGAAGCCAATCGCGCGCGTTCGTCCTCCGCGATCAGCGGCCGCGCCGGACCCTTCAACCGCGCCACGCTTGCATCCGAGTTCAGGCCGAGAATCAGAACGTCGCCGAGCGAGCGCGCCCGCTCCAGCAACCGCACATGTCCGGGGTGCAGAATGTCATAGCAGCCATTGGTGAATACCACCGTTTTGCCATCGTTCTTCCACGTCGCACGCGCCTGAACCAGTTCCCGTCTGCTGTAAATACGCCCCATTCGTCGCACTTTTATTGTAGAGGGTAAGGAAGCAACGCGAAAAACCGCTGGGCTTCAAATGCTCGGCGGACATGACTCTCGCTTTCTGACGCGCAGCGGACAGCCCGCTTGTGCAAAAAGGGGTAATCTCCTAAACGGGATCGGACGGCAAATCGCTTTGCCCGGCCGTCAACCGGTGATTTGCACACGCAACACGGGGCTAGGCTCAGATACGCGATCGAAAGAGCACCAGTGGGACGTGCGCCAATACGCACGCCACCACGGTCTCTTTATGTGCGTCCAGGCCGCACACGCGGCGAAAATAAATGGACATTCCTTTACGTGCTACTGGCCCGCAAGCCAGCGCAACATTCTCTGCTCCCTGAAGAGTCCCTGCCAGCTTTACAAACCGGCGCGAGGCGCCAGACGGCTAACGGCTTATATCGCTGTGGGCTGCTTCCATTCTCGCAGGAGCCCGTTTTCATCCCCTCTAGTGTCGGGCGCGAAGCGGCCGACATCTGGGGTCACAGCTCAAATTGAACTATCTTTCCCTTAAAATCAATGATTTATGAAAGCCATGGTTCGGAACGCGCACTTCCTCTGCTATGTTCAGACCGGGAAAGAAGTTCGACTGGCCAGTCAATTTTTCCGTTTAGTTGGTGTTTCCGGGCTTTTCCAGGCAGTAGGGCCTGGGGAAGCGAGGAACAGGCATCGGTGCCTTCAAAAAAGAGTGAGTAAATCGGTAAAGCGATGAAGCGAGTAGCAGACATTCCGGCGGCGTACCGTTTCTTGGCGGGCGGTGCGTGTCAACGACTTTGAGACACTCCTTTTAAGAATTTAATGAGTATCTGCGTGTGAGTTCAATGGTTTGTTAATCCAAACCTCCTTGGGAAGGCGCAGGGGAGTCGGCGGCCGCCGGACGAAGCGTTCGGGATGAGCCGCGTAGGCGATGTTGAGGGCCGCTTGCCGGTTTTCCCGCACGGCGGCGGCCAAGCCGTAATGCACCATGGCGGGCGTCATCATGCCGATCCCCGAGTGGCGATGATCGTCGTTGTACCAGGGGAAGAACGTCTGGCAGAAGGCGCGGCTGTCCTGGATACAACCGAAGCGATCGGGAAACTCGGGCCGGTATTTCATGGTGCGGAACTGGCTCTCCGAATACGGATTGTCGTTGGAGGTGTAGGGTCGGCTATGGGTCTTGGTCACGCTCAGGTCGGCCAGCAGCAACGCCACCGGCTTGCTCCGCATGGCCGATCCGCGGTCGGCATGAAGGCCGAGTTGGCCGGGTTCGATTTTCTGCTTTTCACAGGTTTCTTCGATGAGCTTCCTGGCCAGCTCGGCGCTTTCGCGAGGCGCCACCATCCAGCCTACGACGTAACGACTGAAGACGTCGAGGATCACGTAGAGGTAAAAGTAGGTCCACTTGGCGGAGCCGCGCAGCTTGGTGATGTCCCAACTCCACAGTCGATTCGGAGCGCTGGCCAATAATTCCGGCTTTTGATACTGCGGATGGATGAGTTGATCGCGGCGCTCGCGGGTCGCGCCATCTCTTTCCAAGAGGCGATACATGGTCCTGGCCGAGCAAAGATACTGGCCTTCATCGAGCAACGTGGCCTGGATGGCGGCGGGCGCGCAATCCTGGAAGCGTTCGGAATTCAGCACGGCGCGGACGGATTCGCGTTCGTCGAAACTCAAGGCGCGCGCCGGCGCCGCTCGGGTAACTGGCGCCGTAAGGGGAGCCGGCAGGGCCGGCCCAAGCAGCCGGCGCCGCCGATAGAAGGAAGCCCGAGCGACCCCGAGTGCGTCACAGGCAGACTCGATGCCGACCGTAGAGGAGAGATGCAGAACGGCGTCCATTAGGGCTTCTCTTTCGGGTCGACGGCCGGGATCGGGCGACCCAATAGAGTGGCCACTTTTTTTTGAATATCGATCACGATCTCGGCCTTGCGCAGCTCCTCGGTGAGGCGCGCGGTCTCGCGGCGCAACTGCTGGTTTTCTTCCGCGACGGGATCGCGTTTGGACTTGGGGCCGCGCTTCCGGGGAGCCAAAGCCTGGAGAAGGCCGGCGTCCCGTTCCCGGCGCCAGGTCGCCAACAGAGAAGAATACAAGCCTTCGCGGCGAAGTAGAGCGCCAACACCGCCGGAGCTTTTGGCCTGGTCGGCGGCGGCCAAAATCCGCTGCTTATATTCGCCGGTGAAACGGCGTCGTTTGGCTTGTGCTACGACCTCGGGATCGGGGTGGGCGGTTGTGGTTTTGCCGTCGGTGGCGCTCCGGTCACCCTCGCTACGCTCGGGCTCCCTCCGTCCCACCAACGGCAAAACCGCAGGGAAAGAAGAACCGGAAACCTTATTGTTATTCACGTGGAGAATCTTTCTCGCCCTGCACTGTAATTACTGAACGAGAAGTGTCTCAGTCATGTTGGCACGGAGGGCCAATCCAGCGCAATAT
>JBDTAT010000365.1:0-6541 GCA_039924505.1 Bryobacteraceae bacterium | reverse complement strand
GACCTCGAAGCCATCGGGGAAATATGCCATCGCCACGGCTGTATTTTCGTGGTGGACGCCATTCAAGGCCTCGGCGCGTTTCCAATCGACGTGCGGGCGGCGCACATCGATGCTTTGGCGGCCGACGGCCACAAGTGGTTGCTCGGCCCGGAAGGCTGTGGAATCTTATACATCTCCCATAAACTGCAAGGACAAGTTGAACCAGTGGAGTTCGGCTGGACCAACGTTGCAGCCTATAACGACTACTCGTCCCGCGACATGCGCTTGCGCCCGGATGCCGGGCGCTATGAATGCGGGACATTAAATACTATCGGATGCTATGGTTTACGAGCAGCAATCGAGTTTATACTTGATGTCGGCGTGGAGCGGATTGCGCCCCAGGTTCAAGCGTTAGGCGATCAAATCGCGGAGGGCGTCACCGAGCGAGGATATCAGGTGCTGGGAGACCGCACCGCCACTACGGGAGCCGGCATCGTCAGCTTCCGCAAATCGGATGTCGATTCGGTTGCCATCATCCGAAAACTTAACGAGAAAGGCATCAGCGCCGCGCCCCGCCAAGGCTGGGTGCGCACGTCGCCACATTTCTACATCGCGCCCGCCGAAATCGACCAGATGCTGAACGCGCTTCCGTGAGACGGCTCCCGCTTGGCGGTTTCTGACGCACTCGCCCGGTTTGCCATGGTCTTCCGGAAGTTGCAAAGCGCCGACCAGGCCGTCTACGCCGCCCTCATACGTCCGTTCGCCTTTTCTTAACCTGCATTTCCGACCCTCCATGCTACCGCACGGAATTGTATATTACCGGTCCCGGACTCCGTTTCAGTCTGTTCGGCGCCTTCACCCCGGCACCCACGATCCGGGGCGAGCGAATCAACGGTACAACTGCGAAATCCCGGCAGTGACCGGCGAGATATAACGAGGCAAGAAATTCCAGGTGACCTATCCGTGCAAGATTCAGGATCGGTGACGTGTCGGAGACAACGATCAAAGCCGACCCAATGTGCGGAGAGTCCGAAGATCCTCATGGAATTCTTCGATTCCATAGTGGATCGGAATCTGGCGGTCTGCCAGCAGCGCCTGGAACGCGAACTGGCCCATCTCCGCGACACGACCCGCCTGTGCGAGCGTCAGCCGCTCCCGCTGAAATAGCGTTACGGCAAGTTCTTGCTTTAGTTCGGGCTCAGTAAGGTGGGCGGCCGCGAGCACTTCATCTGGAATAGTGACCGGCATTGCCTTTGATGATCATTAATACTGCCTCTTGGGCACAGCGCCGCTGCGTGAGGCCTCAGCGGCACTCCTTTTTTTCTTCCGCCCAGGCCGTCCGTAACGTGGTATTCTTCCGCCATATGCACTTCCCGCGATCGGGCGCATTTCTGTTTATCGCCGTAACTGCGGCGTCGGCCGCAAGCACGAATGACACCGGCCTCGATTGGAACCGGCTGCCGCAATTTCCGCTGGCCAAGCTGCTCGACGGGCCGGCGCGTGAGGGCGTCCGCATCGCATTCGACGGCGTTGTGGCCGAAGGCCGCGGCGGTGAGGTGATATTGCGAGGGAGCGCCGCTTCCGGAAAACGATGGGAAGCGCATCTTCCGGCGCCGAACTTCGGCCACATCTACCGGGCCGACATCGATGGCGACGGCACGGCCGATTACGTCATATTCAGCGCCGGCGGTGCGGCTTCGCCAGTGACGCGGATGACGGTTCTGCTGATGGATCGCCAAGGCCTACCCGTCCCATTCGAGGCGTCGGTCCCTGCCGCCGAGGGCGGCCGCAGCCTGATCGATTTAGGCGGCGGCCATGCCGGACTCCTGGTCAGCACCTCCGACCGCAGTCCGTGGGATTCGCGCGTGGATGCATCTTGCTCCGGCCACTGGACTACGCAACTGTATCGAGCTGAAAATTACGGTTGGGTGGAGTTTCGAGGCGCGGCCGCCGGTCTGACGTTTTCCTTCGTCCATCGCTGGATGAACTGCTGCCGCCTTTGTGTGGCCAATGAAGAGGCCCCGCCTCTGCGCCCGGCGCCTGCTCCACCGCTCCCCAACTCGGGCACTTCAGCCGCCGGCGCACTCACCGGCACAATGAATGGCATCCCGGGCTGCGGCCAAGTGGCGGCGGCGACGATTGTCTATGACCGTCGGGATCTGCGTGAGGTTGCGTTCGCCGCGAAGGGATCCAGTTATCTGTCCGGCCTCGTCGATCGCATCACGTCCGATAATGCCCGCATCGAGCTGCGCGGCGTCAATCGCACTAGCGCCGGCTGCTCGGCGAATCTGCTCTGGGCCACGAAGTAATCCGGACTGCCACCGGATTAACTTGCGCGCGGCAGCACTTCCCGCAGAATCCGGTCTGCCGCCGTATCGCGCGCGACATCCAATTCGTAATCCTGCTGCAATCCCATCCAAAGCTCGGCCGACGTTCCGAAATATCGCGCCAGGCGCAAGGACATCACCGCACTGATCCCGCGCTTCTCATTCACAATTCCAGAAACATGGTTCGCCGGCACGTGCAGATCCCGGGCCATGCCGTTGATCGACAGATCCATCGGCCGCAGAAATTCTTCCCTTAGAATTTCGCCGGGATGTACAGGCGCCAACTTGATTTTCTTCGCCGCCATCGCAACCCTCCTTCAGTGATAATCGGTCAATTCAACGCCGTACGCATCGCCGTGCCGCCACCGGAAACAGATCCGGTATTGCTCATTTACACGGATGCTATACTGCCCGGCGCGATCTCCCTGCAACGCTTCCAAGCGGTTACCGGGCGGCACACGCAAGTCGCCCAGAGTTTGTGCCCGGTGCAGAATCCGCAACCGCCGCAGAGCCACCCGCGCGATAGGCGCCCAGCGGCGCGAGGCTTCGCGGTAGAACAATGCTTCTGTGTCGTCGTCGCCAAACGACTGAATCATCTTCCTATATGATACGCCCTGTAATACCAGGATTGTCAACCGCCGCGCTGGGTCAAATTAGTGAAAACTCCCTCGCGCTGCGCGCTGATTGTATCATCACTATGTGCCGTCCCTGCACACAAGAAATATGCAACCAACTTTCGATTCCATCGTGGATTCCGGCGACGCTTCGCTCTACGATATCCGCACGCGGGTTCCGGGACCCGCCGGCTCGCTGCCGTTAACGCCCGAAATGCTGCTCACGCGGCCTTCCGGCGATTTGTTTGGTCTCAGCCAGGATGCGGGGATGGGGTGGGATCCGAAAAGAATCGGCGGAACCGAGGTTCTGATTCTTAGCACGCACGGCGGCATTCGCGCGGCGGATGGAACACCCATCGCGCTCGGCTATCACACCGGACATTGGGAGGTGGGCCTGCTGATGCAAGCCGCCGCCGAAGAGTTGAAAGCGTCCGGTGCGGTTCCATTCGCCGCCTACTGCACGGACCCGTGCGACGGCCGCACGCAGGGCACTCCAGGCATGTTCGACAGCCTGCCCTACCGCAACGACGCGGCGATTGTCTTTCGCCGCCTGATCCGCTCGCTACCCACGCGCCGCGCGGTCATCGGTGTTGCCACCTGCGATAAAGGTCTTCCGGCCATGATGATGGCGCTGGCCGGCACGCGCGATCTGCCGTGCGTCCTGGTGCCGGGCGGCGTCACGCTGCTGGCCGAAGAGGGAGAAGACGCCGGCCGCATCCAGACCATTGGCGCCCGCTTCGCCCATCACCAGATCACGCTCCAGGAAGCCGCCGATATGGGCTGCCGCGCCTGCGCCTCACCCGGCGGGGGTTGCCAGTTCCTGGGCACTGCGGCCACGGCGCAAGTTGTCGGCGAAGCGCTCGGCATGTCGCTGACGCACTCGGCGCTGGCGCCCTCGGGCCATCCCATCTGGCTCGACATGGCGCGCCGGTCGGCGCGTGCGGCGCTGGCGCTTTCCTCGCGCGGCCTCCGCATGAGAGATCTGCTGACCACGGCGTCAATTCACAATGCAATGGCGGCCCACGCGGCTTTCGGTGGCTCGACCAATCTGGTTCTGCACTTGCCGGCCATCGCCCACGCCGGCGGACTTCCCCGCCCTACCGCCGGCGATTGGGCGGCAATGAACCGCCGGGTTCCGCGTTTGGTAGACGCGCTGCCGAATGGCCCGCGTAATTTTCCCACGGTGCAAGTGTTCCTGGCCGGCGGCGTACCCGAAGTGATGCTGCATTTGAAGCGCGCTGGGCTGCTGGAACTGGATGCGCTAACCGTGTCCGGCGAGACGCTGGGGGTCATGCTCGATTGGTGGGAGCAGTCCGAACGCCGCGCGCGCCTGCGCCAAATTCTCAAAGACCGCGATGGCGTGGATCCCAACGACGTCATCATGGACCCGGCCACTGCCTCCGCCCGGGGCCTTACCTCGTCGGTCTGCTTTCCGCACGGCAATCTTGCGCCACAAGGCTCCATCATCAAGAGCACCTCCATCGACCCCAGCGTCGTCGATGCCGATGGCGTCTATCGCAAACGCGGGCCGGCGCGCGTCTTTCTCACCGAACCCTCCGCGGTCGCAGCCATCAAAGAGGGCACAATCAAAGCCGGCGATGTCCTGGTATTGATTTGCCGCGGACCTATGGGATCGGGCATGGAAGAGACCTATCAGGTGACTTCGGCGCTTAAACACCTGCCGTTCGGCAAACACGTTGCGCTGCTGACCGACGCCCGCTTCAGTGGCGTATCGACCGGCGCCTGCGTTGGACACATTACGCCCGAGGCCCTGGCCGGCGGACCCATTGGTAAAGTACAGGATGGCGACATTATCGAAATTATCGTCGATCGCAACCGGCTGGAAGGGGCCGTCAATTTGATTGGAGCCGACCCGGCCGCGCGCGCGCCGCGCACCGACCTCGCTCCGGACCCCGCGCTTCCCGCCGATACGCGCCTCTGGGCGGCATTACAGGAGGTCAGCGGCGGGACGTGGGGTGGCTGCGTCTACGACACGGATGCCATCCTGAAGGCGCTGTCGTCTGGTACGATGTCGTCTGGCAATCGCAAAGATTCGCGAGTATAGTTACTTCGAGAGGGTTCCATAATGAAAAAGCTCACGCTATTCCCATTGACGTTGCTGCTTGGACTGGCAGCGTGCTCGGGTTCGCGCCACGATCCGAATGAAAAATATTACTTGTTGATGGCAAACACCAAAGTCGCTTATTGGCAGACTGCGTCATCCGGGCTTGTGCAGGGTGTCCGGGCGTTGGGTGTGTTGGGGGAGATAGATGGTCCGGACACCTACGATCCGAAAGCCGAGGCGCAGGAATTCCGCGACGTCATCGCCAAAAAGCCGGGGGGAATTCTCGTGTCCGCGGCCGATCCGGACCTCATGAAAGGTCCTATCGACGACGCCATCGCGAAAGGTATTCCGGTCATCACGATCGACTCCGATTCTCCCAAGAGTCAGCGTCTCTGCTTCATTGGGACCAACAATTATCAGGCCGGCTTGATGGGCGGCCGCGTACTCGTCGACCGCTTGCACGATAAAGGCGAAGTCATCGTGTACACCATGCCCGGCCAGGCGAATCTCGACGAGCGGCTGCAAGGCTACAAAAACATTCTGGCCGACCACCCGCAAATCAAGATCACCCGGATTGTCGACGTCAAGGGCGATCCGCGCATCGCCTTCGACACGACCAAGGATATTTTGACCAAGGACAAGATCAAACCGGATGGGTTCGTCTGCCTGGAGAGCACCTCCTGCCCGGAAGTCGCCGACGTGCTGGACCGGGAAAAGGTCGCCGGCAAAGTGGTGATCGCCATGGACACGAATACCGACACGCTGCAATGGATACAAAAGGGTGTGATCGCCGCCACGATCGCGCAAAAGCCATTCACGATGGCCTATTACGGCGTTGTGATGTTGGACGCGCTGCATCACAATAAACCCCCGACCTTGGCCCGCAACTGGGCGCAAGACACGTTCTCGCCCATCCCCGTGTTCGTCGACACGGGAGCCACGCTGATCGATAAAAGCAACCTGGATGCGTTCCAGCAGGCGCAATCGTCAACCGCCCCCGCGGCGAAGTGAGGTTGCGCGACAATAGTCGTGTGACTCCAATTCGCCGCGGCTCCAGCGCGCTGCTTCTGCTCGCCGCGCTGCTGCCGGCGGCTTCGTACAAGTACGCCGTTACTCCCGAAGTGCAGTCGGCGCTTGTGCGGATCTCAGCCGGCGATATGCGCGGCCAGCTTTCGTTTCTTGCGTCGGACCTGCTCGAAGGCCGCAATACGCCTTCACCGGGCCTCGATATCGCCGCCGAATATATCGCCTCCGAGTTCCGCCGTATCGGTCTGAAGCCGGTCGGAGACGACGGCTACTTTCAGACTGCGGCGATGCATCAAATTCAGTCGAATTTCGACGGCTTCTCCCTGAGCGTGACCGTCGACGGCAAAACGATCGCCGCCAGCCCGGATGACGTCGCGGTGCGCGGCGGCGGCGCGCTCGATTTGACGGACGCGCCTGTTGTTAAACTGGAGGCCGGCGATCTCGCAACAGTTGCGCCGGCAGCGGTCGAGGAAAAAGTCGTCCTCATCGACCTGCGCCGACGGCGGCGCCGCGCTCTGGAGACGTTGACG
>JBDTAT010000364.1:0-4264 GCA_039924505.1 Bryobacteraceae bacterium | reverse complement strand
CGGCTCGATACGCTCTCGCCGGCCGAGGCGCGCGCCAGCCTCGCCGATATTGCGCGCCTGAATCGCGACTTCGGCGGTCACGGCATTCTGCGCGGTCTGCTCGCGCACCTTGTATCGCCCGGCGAGGCGTTCTCGTTGGTGGACATCGGCGCCGCCTCCGGCGACATGGGCGGCGTCGTGCGGCAACAATGCCCTCGAGCGCAAGTCACTTCCCTCGATTACTTGGCGTCGCACCTGGCTGCGGCGTCCGGCGCGCGTGTCGCCGGCGATGCGTTCCATCTGCCGTTTCGCGCCAAGAGTTTCGATTACGTCTTCTGTTCGCTGTTCCTCCATCACTTCACGAACGCCCGGATTGTCGAGCTGCTCTCGGCGTTTCGCGCCACTGCCCGCCGCGCCGTGGTCGTAATCGATCTCGAACGCCATCCGATCCCGTATTTTTTCCTGAAGGCCACAGCGTGGATCTACCACTGGGACCCGGTGACGGTTTACGACGGCGCCATCTCCGTGGAAGCGGCGTTTCAACCGTCCGAACTGGCCGCGCTCGCCCGCAGCGCCGGATTGCGCGATCCGGTTGCGCGAGTTTATCGTCCGTCGTTTCGCATCTCGCTAGTGGCGCGCGCCGCTTGACAACTCTCGTGAGACCGGAGCCTCGCCGCAGAGTTCCGTGCAGTTGGACCTCTTGAAATAGCCGGCCAACATGCATCGAGAAATGCAAAACCGGATAGCGTTTTTTGCCGGCGGCGGAACCGTCCAGAAATGTTCCCGAGATGGCCTCACTGCGCACGTGTCCACCCATGACCCGAGACGTGTGCGGCTTCGACGCAGCCTGAAATAATGCTGTATCGGATTACCGAGCCGCTAACCGAATCCCTGGAATGTCTCTAAAATCCGCGCTGTTCAGCGTCCAAAGTTCAGCCTCCCGTACAATGGCGCAAGCGGCTATCGCAAGATCGATCTCCCGCCCTCGCGGCCGCCGCACGGACCGATATAGCTTCGCGCTCAACGCAGCCTCCCGTGCGCTAAACGGAACGGCGGATTCACTCGGAAACAGCGCTTCCTGAGCCTCCAATTCCTCTTGAAGACGCGGCCCGCGCAGCCACTCGTAGAGGACCAAGGCTGGGACCAGTATTCGTTCCCCTTGTTCCATCAACTGCCGAAGCGCCGGAGCCGAGCGCTTCGGCCAGGTCAGACTATCCACCATCGCGGAAGTATCGAGGACCATCAAGAGGGATGTCTTCTTCCGCCGGATCGGCGCGCCCGCCGGATCGCCTTCAACTCGCGGCCGCCATCGCGAACATCGCGCGCGGGAATCCGGGCCATGACCTCATCGAAGGTCCGTAGGCGGCGCAATCTCTCGCTTTCACTCAGTTTGCCGATGCGCTCGTGAAACTCCTGAATCGCCTCCCGCACCACCTTGCTCTTAGGAAGCGCAAGACGCTCGGCCGCATCCTGCAGACGGCCGATGGTCGCCTGGTCCAAGGTGAAGGTCACTTTCACCGTCCCCATACCGCTACCATACTACCATACTAAACTGAGAGAAGTAACGATAGTGATACGGTTGGCATCGGGACAGGGGGATTTCGTTGGCACGGTTCGGGCGCTTGTGGACGCTGGCGCGATTCTACCGCTGAATGCCGAGGAACTGGAGCCTGGCGAGGCCGGCTGGAGCTGCTGCCATGAATGGAAACACGCGTCCTCTCTCTGTGACGATCCTCGCATGCGTGTACATAGGGGTGGGCGCCATCGGCTTTGCTTACCACTTCACCGGGTTGCTGGCGAGCGATGCGCTTCACAACGACGGCCTCTGGATCGAACTCACCGAGTTCTTAGCGATTGTCTGTGGAGCATCTATGCTTCGAGGCCATAACTGGGCGCGCTGGCTTGCGCTCGCCTGGATCGCATTCCACGTAATCCTGAGCGCCTTTCACGCGTTCCCTGAATTCGCCATCCACTGTTTGTTCTTTGCCGCGATTGCCTGGATTCTTTTTCGTCCCCAGGCTGCGCGGTATTTTCGCGGCGCTCGAATCGAACCAACATAAACACGCACTCCTGCCGGAAGCTCATTACCGGCGCGGTGTCCGAAACGCCGAACGGGAACACCCCGGGCAAGCTCCATCCGCCCTGGTCCGAAACGTTTCGCTACCAGCTTTGTGAATCCGACCAATCATTGCCATTTAGCTTCGTAACGTTTAGATTCCTCTTTACGGATTCGCCCGTTTGCGATAGACTGCTGTTTGGCATGAAATGGTCTATCTGGTTTCTACTCGCTTCCGCCGCGACCGGCGCAGCCGCGCCACCCGTCATTCCCGTGGGCCCCGATGCCTACCGGATGTGGGCGCGTTGGCCGTACCAGCGGATCGGAGCGCGCGCCTATATGCGCAGCACCTACGACCGCAACGGCGGCAACGAACGGGCCGACGCCGCCCATTTCCTGTACCAACTTGCCGACGACAATAACGTCTCTCTGGATCTCCAAGGCCCGGGAATTCTGTACTTCGTGCGCTATAACCACTGGCACGGCAGCCCCTGGCATTACGACGTCGATGGCGTCGATCACATCGTTCAGGAAACCAGCACCGCCGACCCGCTGCATCCATCCCCCAACTCTGTGTTCCTGCCGGAGCGTCTGTTCCCCAAGCCATTGGCTTGGACCTGGGCCGATACCAAAGGCGCCGATCTCTCCTGGGTTCCGGTCGGATTTCAAAAGTCGTTCCGCATGGGGTATTCACGCACGTTCTACGGAACCGGCTACTACATCTACGATCAGTTCGTCGCGGGCGCCAGACTCTCCCGGCCCATCGTCTCCTGGGACGGCAACACGCCGCCCGACCCAGATGTTCTCCACTTGATCAATCGCGCCGGAAGCGATGTCGCTCCGCCGTCCGGATCGGCCGGCGTGCGCGAAGCGTCCGGCCAATTCAGCGTTCCCGCGCAATCGCCGGTCCTCGTCTGGGCGTCCCCGCACGGCGCTGCCATGGTCCGCGCGCTCGAATTTTCCGTGCCGCGGAGCCAGGCGCTCGCGTTCTCGCGCGCCCGCTTGCGCGTCACCTGGGATGGCCGTAGCGAACCGTCCATCGATGTTCCTGTCTCGTTGTTCTATGGCGCCGGTCTACTGTACAACCGGGACAACCGCGAGTATCTGGTGAAAAGTTTTCCCATGGTTATCCGGTACGGCAAGGATCGTGTCTATCTGAGCTGCTATTTCCCAATGCCTTACTTCCGGTCCGCGCGGATTGAATTGCTGGGCGATGGGAAGGCGGCCATTCCCGATGTCGCCTGGAAGATTCGTTACGGCCCGTTCAAGGATCCGCCCAATCAAGTTGGATACTTTCACGCGACCTATCGCGACCATCCAACGCCCGAGTTAGGCCAAGATTTGGTGTTGCTTGATACCCGGAAAACCGAAGACGGTGGGGACTGGTCGGGCCAGTTCGTTGGAACCTCGTTCATCTTTTCCCATGCGGCTGTCCTGCGTACGCTCGAAGGCGATCCGCGCTTTTTCTTCGACGACAGCCAGACTCCGCAGGGTCAGGGCACCGGCACCGAAGAGTGGGGCGGCGGCGGAGATTACTGGGGCGGCGTCAACATGACGCTTCCCTTTGCCGGCCATCCGACCGGAGCGCGAAACGCCAAAGCCGCCGTCAGTCCGGAGGATCGGATCGAATCGGCCTACCGGTTCCTGCTCGCGGACCTGATGCCATTCGGCAAGAATGCCGTCATCCGGCTCGAGCACGGCGGGGTGAATGAATCCACCGAACACTACGAAACGGTCACGTATTGGTACGGGCTGCCCGCGCCTTCGTTGATCCAAACCGACGAACTGCGCATTGGCGACGAATCGAGCGAAAGCCGGCATCGCTATTCGTCTCCCGATGCGTCGAAGCCGTACGAGATTACGTCGCGTTATGAGTGGGGCCCGGACATCGTGCAGGGCAAGGAGATTTATCCGGCCACCACGGATCGCGGCCGGATCACAAAAACGGCCTCGGAGTTTACCCTCGCGATCGATTCCAAAAATCTCGGCGTGCTGCTGCGGCGAAAGCTCGACTACTCATTCCCGAACCAGCGTGGAGAAGTCTACGTGAGCGATGGCAAAACCGGCAAGCCCGTCTGGAAATTTGCGGGCATCTGGTATCTGGCCGGATCCAACACCTGCGTTTTCTCGAATCCCCGCACCGAGCTGGGCGCTACCCAGCACATCGTCGAGACGTCCAACCGCCGCTTCCGCGACGACGAATTTCTGATCCCGCGCGCGTTGACAACT
>JBDTAT010000363.1:0-3132 GCA_039924505.1 Bryobacteraceae bacterium | reverse complement strand
AATGTCGGAGGGACGGCCCGACCGCATCGCCATCGGCACCACGTCGCGCGGCATCGGCCCGTGTTACGAAGATAAAACCGGACGCCGCGGCATCCGCGTGGCCGACCTGCTGGACTCGGAGAGTTTCCGCCTGCTTTATGACGCGCTGGCCGAGGATAAGCAGTTGCTGGCGCAGACGTTCCATATTCAGGAGTCGATCGACTACACGGCCATCCGGAAGCAATACGAGGAGATGGCGGAGCGCATCCGGCCCATGGTGTGCGACACCGCGGAGCTATTGAATTCCGCGATCGCGGCTGGAAAGCGCGTGTTGTTCGAGGGCGCGCAAGGAACCATGCTGGATATCGACCATGGCACTTATCCGTTTGTCACCTCGTCGAGCGCGGCCGCGGGCGGCGCCTGCACCGGAACCGGTGTGCCCCCGACGAAGATCGGCGGAATCATCGGCGTGTCGAAGGCCTACATTACACGCGTCGGCGCGGGTCCGTTTCCCTCCGAAAGCCTGGATGCGGACGGCGACATGATCCGGCGCATTGGCAACGAATACGGAGCGGTGACCGGCCGCCCGCGACGCTGCGGATGGTTTGATGTGCCGCTGCTCCGGTATACGGCGACGGTGAACGGGTTTGACAGTTTGCTGATTACGAAGCTGGACGTGCTCGACGAACTGGCGGAGATTCCGGTGTGCGTCGGCTATCGGCTTTGCGGCCGGGACGTTCGCCATATGCCGGCCAGTACACGTGGCCTGCAGGATCTCCAGCCCGTCTTCCAACGTTTGCCGGGTTGGAAGTCGGTGACCAAAGGCATCTCGCGATACGAGGCGCTTCCGTCCGCCGCGCAGCGGTATCTCGACTTTCTGGAAGAAGCAACCGGCGTCGAAGTCGGCGGCGTGTCGACGGGCCCGGAGCGGAATGAGACGATCATCCGCGCCGGATCGAAGCTGGAGCAACTTCTCTATATATAGGAGTCTGCCGGGAATAGATTCGTCAGTGGGTCAAGTTCGGAGATAGCGACGTGAAACATTTTTATATGAATATGTTTCGGCTTCGGTTATGTTTGATTGCATGAGTGAGCGGTTCCGCCTGTGATCTCAATAAAGTCTCGCTCCTGCCTCCCGCTTTACGGGACTGGCTGCCAGAAAAGCATCTGGCCCGGTTCATCTCCGATTCCATCTCCAATTTCCGGCGGACCCATTTGCAGAACATCAGCGCCAGTCTTGCGCACCGTGATGGATGTGCAGGATTTCGACGGCTTCGGATTCGGATTTCACTGAATAGACAACCACATAGGGAAGCGGTGTAAGCGGCAATTCTCTGGCGCCGCCGCGGTGGCCGGGTCTGCCTCGATAGGGCGTGCTCTTAAGAGAACGGATACACTGATAAATTGTCCGTACCGTCGGTTCTGCAAACTGGGGGTAGTACTGTTGAAGATAACTTTTGATGCTCTCTAAATCATCGGCGGCTGGGACCGTCCAACGAATGCGCATCAGGCCTTGAACATCGCTTCAAGGCGGGCATCCATTTCTTCCTCTTCAATAAATTCACCCCGGCCGGCTGCCGCTATTCCTTTTTCCACGGCTGCAAGGAAACGGCCTTCTTCATTGAGATAACGGGCAACAACATTCGTCACCAGCCGTTCGGGGGCGGTCCCGGCTTTAGTGGCGATCTGCGTAAGCTGCGCTTGCTGCTCGGGGGTGAAATGTACTTCCATGATTTTCAGGTTAGGGGAATGCGCGCTCCGGGGCAACTGCTCAGTGGGTGCGCGGCATGAAAGGGATAGATTCGTAGCGGTACGCCAAGCTGAGCTGAGACCGCCAGGGAGCGGTGCTTGAGATATTTCATTACCTTGGCTTGCTACGGCGAGCACCGGCACGGCGATGAATCGGGTTCCGTGGACCGGAGTCGCAATCTGGCCGGAAGCCGCGGGTTGGAACCCGATCCGCAACGCGCCTCAGCGGGGCGCCAAAGAATGCGGCCACCGCCCTATCGGCTCGACCGGGACAGCCGGGTCGTCGTGCGGGCGGCTCTGCGGGAGCACGGTGAGCATCGCGGTTGGAATCGGCTGGCCGCACAGGTGCGGGCTAACCCTGTGCATGCCATCGTGGAGGCCGAGGTTCGACCCGGGAAAGTTCGACCCGGGAAAGTCAGGAATGAATTCAAATCGCACGCCCGTGGGGAGTTACACCGCCTGCATCGCGACCGGCCAGATCGAAAGCGCTGGGCACGGCCTGGGAGCACGCGGTGGTTAGGGAAGGACCGGGATGTTCGAAAAGCCATCCCGTACGTCGCCGAGCAGCAGCGTGAACCCAGGGCTCTCTTCGTTGCGGAAGCGCTGTGACGGCAAATCTCCGCTCCGTTTAAGACGCGGTCCAAATAATTGATTGGCGGGATCGGCCCGCCGCGTCTTCATCACCTTCGGTGGGCCGCAGGCCCCTGGGGGCACTCCCTGGCGGTCGCGGCTCGGTATGTGCCCATGCACGCTCCACTTTTGTGTCGCACACCCCGGTCAACACCGCGACGTAGCCGGCGGAACACTGAGAGGGATAAAATAATACTGAGTGGCGTTGTGCTCAGGAGAGATATGGAAGCCGTTCCGGCCAACCAGGTCATCGTGAAGGATCCGGACATACTTGGAGGAACTCCGGTGTTTCGAGGCACGGGTGTCCCCCTTCAAGCTCTGCTGGATTATCTGGAAGGCGGCCAGCCTTTGGATGAGTTCCTCGACGACTTTCCCACCGTCTCAAGGGAAGCCGCGGTCGCCGCCCTCGAATTTGCCAAGTCCCTTCTCGTCGGCCAACTTGGATGAAGATCCTGCTCGACGAGTGTATCCCGCGAAAACTTAGGAACAGCCTGCCGGATTACGAATGCCGAACCGTTCCGGAGGCGGGGCTCGCCGGTCAGAAGAATGGAATGCTGCTATCGCTGGCGGAAAGCGATGGGATTGAGGCCTTCTTTACGGTGGATAAAGGCTTGGAGTACAGCGGATTCTTGCAGACCTGAAAATCGGTGAGTTCGCTCATCTCAACTGGCCCACTTTGATCGTCTGAACTGGCCCACCTGAATAAACCCGGATGACATGATTCGGGGATGGACAGGAGAACTAGAGTGGAACTATTTGAAGAGATCCGGCGCG
>JBDTAT010000362.1:0-5950 GCA_039924505.1 Bryobacteraceae bacterium | reverse complement strand
TCCGGCAAAGGCGGCGTCGGCAAAACCACCGTGTCGGTGAATCTTGCCGTCACGCTCGCCAAGCTGGGTTACAAAACGGGCCTGATGGATGCCGATATTTACGGCCCCAACGTGCCCCTGATGATGGGCATTCGCGCCCAACCGCGCGCGCTGGACGGACGTATCCAGCCGCTGGAACGGTTCGGCGTGCGCCTGATGTCGATGGGTTTTCTCAGTCCCGGCGACGGGCCGCTGGTGTGGCGTGGGCCGATGCTGCACAACGTAATTCAGCAGTTCATCCGCCAAGTGGATTGGGGCACGCTCGATTATTTGTTGATCGATCTTCCGCCCGGCACCGGAGACGTGCAGATCAGCCTGATGCAGACCACCGCGCTAACCGGTGCGGTAGTGGTGACGACGCCGTCCGACGTGTCGCTTGAAGATGCGCGCAAGGCCGTTCACATGTTCGAGCAGGTGCGCGTGCCAATTCTCGGAATCATCGAGAACATGAGCTACCTGGTGTGCCCGCACTGCAGCGAGCGCATTGATGTGTTCAGCCATGGCGGCGGTGAGCGCACGGCCGGGCAGATGAACGTCCGCTTCCTGGGCGAGTTGGCGCTCGATCCGCAAGTGCGCATCGGGGGAGACACGGGCAAGCCGGTCGGCTTACGCGACGACTCCGACCCGCGCGCGGCAGCCTATTCCGGAATCGCCCGCACCCTGGTGAAATGCGCCGCCGAAGCCCGCGGCATCACCGGCCCGAAAATCGAAATTGAGGAATAGCCGCGCTAAAGCCGCCAACGCCACCAGGGGATCTTGTTCATCTCAACGACCGGCCTGACGTATTCCGGGAATGGCGGAATCGCGACGGTCAGGCAACCGGGTTTCGACGCCATGGTACGGGTAAGGATGGCAACGGAATCGGTGCAATTCCTGGCAGAGTCGATTACTGCCGCGACTTCCTGGAACGGGACATCCAGATCGGCTTCGATGAAAACGCGCCGCTCGACTCTTCCGTCGAATACTTCACGTAAACGGGATTCGATGCCGGAACGTTTCAGTTTCTCGCCGTTTAATGTTACAACGCCGTTCGTAGAACAGTGGAGCACAACCATTCGGGGGCCATCGCAAATGGCCCCTTGCCAAACGGCCGCAATTTTGACCGGAAGACCGTTCGTTTTTCTCAAAGCGGTGGTGGCAATCACCGTGAGAATCAGGAACAATCCCACGAACGGAGCCGGGTGCAGCATATTCATTTTCAACATCGCGGACCCGAACGGATAGACTCCGGGATGGCGTGAAAAGTTTCCGTATCCCACGCGCTGCTGGACAACGTGAGATAACGAAGTCCGTTCCCTGCACTGGTAGAATTCTTCTGGGAGCCAATCTTGCCCGGTGGCAGGCACAGTCTTCAAAACTGTCGAACGGCCTTCTGGGTCGTTGGTCGGTTCGACCCCGACTGGCTCCCGCCAACTGTGTGGCGCGTTCCGCAGAGGTTAAAAACTCCGCAGCGCCTCCGCCACGCTCCAGGCTTGCGCGGGGCAGCCGGCCGGTCGGTGCGGCTCGTCGCCATCGTAAATTTCGCACAATGTGCCCAGGCACCCGCGGTCGAGCTCGGCATGAAGGCCGGCCAGTACTGCACGGCAGTGGTCCAGGGTTTCGGGCGTCCGTCCGAAGGCTCGCAGATACGCCGTCACAAAGGGTCCAAGCAGCCACGGCCACACGGTTCCCTGATGATAAGCCGCATCGCGCTCACGTGGGCCGCCTTCGTAACGGCCTTTATATTCCGGATCGCTGCGCTCCAGCGTCCGCAGGCCGACCGGCGTCAGCAACTCCGCTTCGATAATCCGCACCACGGCGCGCTGTTGCTCCGGCTCTAACAATGGATACGCCAAGCTGACGGCGAAAATCTGATTGGGCCGTAGCTTCGCCACCGGGCCATCCGCGGCCACGAAATCGTAGAGGCAATTGCGCGCCGGGTTCCAGAATCTAGCGCGAAAACTTGCCTCTACGCGGTCGGCCCTCGCCTGCAGAGCCTGCGCTGTTTCGCTTTCGCCGAACTGGCCGGCCCAACCGGCCGTCAACCGCAGCGCGTTGTGCCACAGCGCCTGAATCTCCACCGGCTTGCCGCGCCGGGGTGTCACCACCCAGTCGCCCACCTTCGCATCCATCCACGTCAATTGCGTTCCGGGCGATCCGGCGTGCAGCAACCCGTCGGCCGGGTCCACGCCGATTCCATAGAGCGTGCCGCGCGTGTGCCAATCGAGAATATCTTTTGCGGCCGGGTAGAAAACCTGGCGGAGAAACTCAATATCACCGCCGCCCTGCAGATAACTATTCACCGCCTGAAACATCCACAGCGTGGCGTCGGCCGTGTTGTACTCTGGCTCCGCGCCGGAATCGGAAAAACGGTTGGGAATCAGACCCTGCTTCCGGTAGGCGAGAAAACCTTCCAGGATCGCGCGCGCCTCCTCCAGCAGCCCGCGTTCCACCAGCAGGCCGCGGAGAGAGATCATCGTGTCGCGGCCCCAATCGGTGAACCATGGGAAACCGGCAAGAATAGTCGGCTGGCCGCCGGCGCGGCGTGCGCGAAACGGATCGGCGGCCGCATCCAGCACGGAGCGCGGCCGCGGAGGAGCCTGGGTGGCAGCCTCTTCCGCATGTAATTCAGGATCGGTAGCCGCCACCATCCACACCGTCTCGCCCGCATTCAGAGAAAATTCCAGTACGCCCGGCGAATACAAGTCCTCCCGGAAATCGAGGCCGCGATCCAGTTCCTCCAAGTACTCGCAGTTGTAATACCAGCGGCCATCCGCTAAAAAGCGCCCCCCGCTGTGATGCACAAACAGCGGCGGCAGGCTGGCATAAGGTTGGAACGCCAACACCCGGCCGTGTTCGCCGACGCTTCCGTCGATGGCTGGATTGGCGTGCGTCAGCGAGTGATAATCCCGGAAGGCAAGAAACAGGCGCGCGCGCAGCGTGGCGTCGCGGCTGGCGCGATAGCGGATAACGACTGCCGATTTCCCCGGCGCTAAAAACACGCGCTTCTCCAGCGCCGCGTTCTCCACGCCGTATGTCCAAACTGGCGCCGGGTCCAGCCGGAATTCCTCCAGATACTGAAATCCCGCCGGATTCACCGCGCCCGGATATTGCGCCGCGCCTAGCGCATGGAAGGCGTCGCCGAAACCGATCTGCTCTTCAATATGCGAAAGCAGGACGTGCCGCCCTACCGGCGGCTGCAACGCCGCCACCAGCAGCCCGTGATACCGCCGCGTGTTCACGCCGGCCACCGTGCCCATTGCAAATCCGCCCGTGCCGTCCGTCTCCAGCCACTCCAGTTTTGAGGACTGGGCGAAGTTGCGGCAAACCTCCCGTTTCACAACCATCGGCGTCCAGGGTTGCATGGCTGCCTCATCATAGCCCAGTCGCCACCGGCTCCAGCCACGCCGCCATTTCCGGAAAATCTCCCTGAGATGTTTGGGCCAAAGGGGCGCCCAGTTTCCGCGGGCGTCGCGCGCGGTTCCATCGCGATTCCTACACTCCAATTCCTGCCGTGGAGTATTATGAGTCTACGTTGCACACGCTCCTCGACCTCTTGCAGCTAGCCGATTCAGCGCTTCCGGTTGGAGCCGCGGCCCATTCCTTCGGGTTGGAGACGCTGGCGGAAGAAGGCTGCCTATGCGCGGAGACCGCGGAGTCCTTTTTTCGGGATTATTGTTCCGAAGCCGGGTTGCTTGAGGTCAGTTTCGTCCGGCGAGCGTGGCGCGGGGAAGATGCCCGCGGATTGAGCGAGGAATTTTGTGCGCGGAGGCTCGCACGGGAATCGCGCGAGGCCGCCCTGAAGATCGGTCGCCGGTTGTCGCAACTGGTCAATGCTCTCGTAACCGGGATGGTCATTCCCAAGAGCGTGGTTTACCCGGTGGCTTTCGGTGCGGCCGGAGCACAACTCGATATCGCCGAAAATGCCATTGCGCTTGCGTACTTGCGCCAATCGCTCGCCGGGCTCATCTCGGCTTGCCAGCGTTTGATGCCGATCGGGCAGGTCGCCGCGAGCCGTATGATTTGGAATTTGAAGCCATCCATTTGCGCGGCGGCGCTCGCGCCGGAAATCAGGGAGGTTGGGTGCTTCACCCCGCTACCGGAGTTGGCGTCGATGCGCCACGGGTCACTCGAAGCCCGGTTGTTCATCAACTAGGTCTCAGACCGCCTGAAAAAGTTCTATAAAACATTTTTGTAGAACCATGTTTCGGGCTATGATGAGACATGGCTCGCCGCCCCATCCCGATAAAAGTCAAGTCTAAAGACCGCGCTCAGATTCTTGAGCTGCTGAGAGGTGGTATTCAGCAGGTACGCGTCGTCCTCCGCGGCCTTGTGCTGCGCCAACTTGCCGAAGGATTCACAGCACCCCAGGTCGCGCAAACACTTCCGCTTACCTCCAAGGCAATTCGACAGATCGCCCATCGTTACAACCGGAGCGGCCTGAAGGCCGCCCTCTATGACAAACCGCGGCCGGGGGCCCAAGAGGTTCTCGACGACTCCCAGAAGCAGCGCATCGTTGCCATGGTTTGCAGTCAGGCGCCGGAAGGCCGCGCTCGTTGGACGGTGCGCTTGATTGTGGAAGAGGCCGTCAAGCGCAAGTTGGTACCCAAGGTGGGCCGGGAAACCATCCGGATTTTGTTGCAGAGCCACGAGCTAAAGCCGTGGCGGGAAAAAAATGTGGTGTATCGCCGAACTGACCCCGGGGTACGTCGAAAACATGGAAGGCGTGTTGGCCCTCTATGAGAAACCCTACGATCCAGGCCAGCCAGTGGTTTGCTTGGATGAGAAGCCGATCTCGCTGCACGATGACGTGCGCCCGCCGATTCCGGCCAAACCGGGGAAGGGGGCCAAGCAGGACAACGAGTATGAACGGTGTGGCACGGCGAACGTATTGGGCGTAGTGGAACCGAAAGCCGGCCGTCACCTCACCACGGCCACGCCCAACCGTTCCGGTGCCGAGTTCGCGCACATGGTGGAGTCGGTCGTCAAGCAGTACCCCGCCGCAGACACGATTCACCTCGTCATGGATAACCTCAACATTCACTGCCGTAAATCGCTGACCGATTGCTTCGGCGCTCAGAACGGGGGAGAGATCTGGGACCGGCTCACCGTGCACTACACCCCCAAGCACGGAAGCTGGCTCAATCAAGCCGAAATCGAGCTGAGCATGTTCTCGCGGCAATGTCTGGGCACGCGCAGGATTCCGAGTCTGGCAAAACTGAAGCGGGAAACCGAGGCTTGGAACGGTGAGTCCAACCAGAAGCGGACGAAGATCAACTGGCGGTTCACGCGCAAGAAGGCCCGAAAGGTGTTCCAGTACAGACCACCCCGCCACCGCCGTTGACGGCGGCCGAACAGGGTCCGACAACTTAGCGAGCCGGGAAACCCAGGACAACTGCGCTCCCAAGGCGCCTACGAAACCATCAAACCCGGCGAACTCGCAGAGAACCCACGACCACCCGTCTGTAAGAGGGCATTCGCCGGAAACTCAACTACGCCGTTGCATCCAATCGAACCTTTTCAGGCGGTCTGAGACCTAGCGGCCCGTCTCGCGATTCGCTTCGAGGCGCCGGACGGCCGCACGCGCATGTACGTCGACCAGCAGCAGCCGCCGTGGAAAGTGGTGCGCGCTTTTGCCAACGGCAACGGCGGTTCCCTGGTTCATCTGCATAATGTATCGGGCGGCGTCCTATCCGGAGATCGTCTGATCTTGGACATCGATGCCGGGCCTGGCAGCATAGTTCAGGTGACGACGACAGGAGCAACGCGGCTCTATCGCCATCGCGCGGGATCCGCGGACTCCGAGTGAGTTCGCTCATCTCAACTGGCCCACTTTGATCGTCTGAACTGGCCCACCTGAATAAACCCGGATGACATGATTCGGGGATGGACAGGAGAACTAGAGTGGAACTATTTGAAGAGATCCGGCGCG
>JBDTAT010000361.1:0-5169 GCA_039924505.1 Bryobacteraceae bacterium | reverse complement strand
CGCCGCGGGCGCTTATCGACGGCCGCCTCCGCCGCCGCCGCGGGAACCGCCACCTCCTCCACCGTGGAACCCACCGCCTCCACCGCCGTGGAACCCGCCGCCACCTCCACCATGGAAGCTACCGCCGCCATGGATGGCCCCCATGCTGCGCGTGCCGCCGAAGGACGATCGCGGCGTCATTGTTGAGCGGCTGCGATACTGCGTGGAAGGAGAATGGGTGTATCCGCGCGCCGAATTCCCGAATCCGCGGCGTTCACCACGCTCCCCGCGCCCGCCGTACCCGTAGCGGCCGTAGCCACCGCCGAAGCCGTAGCCATAACCAAAACGGGGGGCGTACCAGGCGTAGGCGGGCGAATAGAAGCCCCAGCCGAACGGACTGTACAGGTAGCCGTTGCCGGGTATGAACGCATATCCGTCAAACCACGGGTCCCAATACCAACCTGTTCCATACCATCCGGCGCCGCCGCTGGCGTACGTCCGCGCGGCCGAGGAGCTGGCGTCGGCCAGATATTGGGATCGCACGCTGCTCCAGGCGTAAAGCGCGTCTTCGCGGCTACGATCGAATTTGCGCGAGTGAAGTTTTCCAATCAGCGCCGTCTCGCGTCCTTTTTTTAAGTCGACATGCATGGCGT
The DNA here is from genome assembly GCA_039924505.1 of Bryobacteraceae bacterium. Taxonomy (GTDB): domain Bacteria; phylum Acidobacteriota; class Terriglobia; order Bryobacterales; family Bryobacteraceae; genus JBDTAT01. Next base: position 4,537 of record JBDTAT010000361.1, on the reverse strand, counting down.
CTTGGGAAACCGACGCTTTACCGTCATAGACGCGAACTTGCGGCGGGCCTGCGTTAAATTCATAAACGCCGGGTTTTTCGATCAGCGTGGTAGAGCCGGCGTCGAGTACTGCGAGATGATTCTCCGGCAGTAACTCGGTGACCTCCAGCATGGCCGATCCGCGCACCAGTTCGACGCGCGTGTCGGTCAAACCAGGTGAGATCATGCGAAGCTGGCTGTTGCCGCCCAACCGCAAGAATACGCCGGGTGTGAGCAGAATCTCTGTTTTACCCTGCTGGGTCTCGATCATTTGTCCCGGTGCGACCTCGGCTGTGCCGACGGATGTCGCGTTCAGCGGCGCGCCGTTTAACATTACCTCGCCTTCTACATAATTCACGGCGCCCGGACGAGCCATGTCGGCTCCCCAAACGGGAGCGGATAAAATTCCGATGCCAAGCGCGATCAGGAGCTTAGCGTGCGTCCACTTCGGTAGATGGGACATCATCGCGTTCACCCTCCTGTAACGTTAGATGTCTTACTTTCCATATAAGTTGCACTTCCCAGAGGGAGCGCGGTGGTGTTTGCTATCATGTGGCCTGTTCGATTTGAGAAACCAAACATGAGCGAGCATCGTCCCTTCGTACCCGCGAATGCAAACCTGAAAGAGTTCACCTGGCGCGCCGTTCTGATCGGCCTGGTGATGACGGTAATACTCGGCGCGGCGAATGCGTACCTCGGCTTGCGCGCGGGCCAGACGATCGCCGCGACGTATCCGGCCGCGGTGATCAGCATGGCGGTGCTGCGCGTCTTCAAGGGCAGCATCCTCGAGGAAAATATCGCGCGCACGGCCGGTTCCATTGGCGAAGCGGTGGCGGCGGGCGCGGTTTTCACGCTGCCCGCGTTCGTGATGGCGAAGGCGTGGACCTCCTTCGATCCAGCGCACGCATATTGGAAATCGACCGCCCTGATGCTGGTCGGCGGCGTTCTCGGAGTGTTGTTCGTGTCGCTGGTGCGGCGCGTGATGGTGGAGGATCCGGAACTGCCGTTTCCCGAATCCGTCGCGGCGTCTCAAATCCACAAAGCCGGCCGGAGTGGAGCGGATGCCGCGAAGTATCTTTTCTATAACCTCGGCCTGGGCGCGCTGATCTATCTTCTCGGCGCCTTCCAGCTCTTCGCTCCCGACAAGGATTTTCTCGTCAATGTCGGCCGCCTGGGCAAGAGCAGCGTGCGCCTGGGGTCTAGCCCGTCCAGCGAGGTTTTGCAAACCGGCGGCGTGAGTCTGGTCTCCGGTCCCACCATCAGTCCGGCCTACGTCGGTGTCGGCTACATCATCGGCGTGCGTCTGGCCGCGCTCACATTTTCGGGCGGCGTGCTGGCGTGGGGCTTCCTCGCTCCGCTGGCGATTTTCTTTCTCGGACCCCAACTGCACGCGTATCTGCCGCCGGGGTCCGCGGACGCCGGCTGGGTGGAAACGGCATATGCGGTGTGGCGCTTCATCGTACGGCCCATCGCGGTCGGCGGCATGCTGATAGGCGCCGTCTACACCATGTTCCGGATGAGAAACAGCCTGTTTGCCGGTCTCCGGAAGGGCTTTTCCGAGTTGCGCAAAAGTGTCGATATGGAGAAGCTCGCGCGCACGGAGCGCTACATGAGCTTCAAATCCGTTTTCGGCATGATCGTCGTCGTTTTCGGATTGATGATCGCGCTTTATATTTATCTCTCCGGCAATGTTGCGGCCGGCTTGGTCGCGGCCCTCGTGATGCTGGTGGTTGGTTTTTTCTTTGCGACCGTTTCGGGCTACCTGGTGGGCGTCATCGGGTCCACCAATAATCCTATCTCCGGCATTACGCTTTCGACGCTGGTGATTGCCGCACTACTGATGGTCGCGCTCGGGGTTTCGGGAACCGGCGGCGTGGCCGTAGTGCTCGGCGTGGCGGCCGTGGTATGCGTCTCGTCGGCCGTGGCCGGCGAACTGTTGCAGGATTTCAAAGTCGGCTACATTCTGGGCGGCACGCCCCGCACGATTCAGATTGTAGAACTGATCGCCGTGATTTGCGCCAGCCTGATTATGTATTTTCCGGTGATGGTGCTGGATGTTGGCAACATACGCGCCGGCGGCACCGGGTTCGGAGATAAGCAGCTCTCCGCCCCGCAGGCTGGGTTGATGGCCGCGCTGGCGCAAGGCATCGTTGGCGGCGACATGCCGTGGCCGCTGGTGGTAGTCGGTATCTTGATGGGCGTGGCCATGATTCTGCTGGACGTTGGCAGCCCGATGCTGGTGGCTGTCGGCATGTACCTGCCCTTCAATACCACGTCGGCGATTTTCGCCGGCGGCTTAATCCGCTGGGCCAGCGACCGTATGAGCGCCGCGCGCGGCCACAACGAAGCGCAACAGACGCGGGTTGAAAGCGTGGGAGTGCTGGTGGCCTCCGGGTTGATTGCCGGCGAAGCGCTGGTGGGGCTGGTTGTGGCGACCTTTCATTTTTTCTCAATGCCGCTGCCGGTGATCTTCCAGAACCCGTCTTATCTATTTGGAATTGGAATCTTATTCGGTTTGGCGATTTTGATGACGCGGTTACCCCTCTCCAAGGCGGGCCGGCCGGAAGATCCGGCGCCGCCGGCGGTGATGATGTAGTGCGCGCGCAACCGCTCCCTTACGGTCACGGCTCGGAACGGCCTCCGGCGATGCCGGATTGAAGACAGTCGGTCTCAGAGTAGAACGGCCTCCGTGCGGAGTACTACGCAATGACCGGTTACTTCGCGGCCAGGCCGAAGCAATAAACGTTTGAGTCGTGATCCACCGCGAACACGCGCGCGTCCGCTACCGCCAGGCCGCTGAAGTGAACCCACGACGACATTGCGCTCCCGCTGTTATACAGTTCTTTCCCGGTCGCGGCATCGAGGGCGCGCAAAACCGCCGGCCGCGTGTTCAGCAGACGTTTGTCCTGTCCGCCGTGCTGCACCGCGTTCTCGCCCGTCGATAGGCCGAACACCACGCCATTCGCAATCACCACCGGATCGGGCAGGTTGAAGTCTTCCGAGATCCACGCCGGCTCCAGAACCGGATTCTGCGTTTGCGGATCGGCTACGACTTTGAACGCCATCACGCTGCCATGCGGCGTTTCGCCATTGGTAATCGGAAACTTCAGACCATCCTTCGACGGCGGTCCGCCCATCGGGACGAATAGCCACGTCTGGCCGCTCAAGTCGCGCGCCGTCGAAAGGCCGCCCCAGATGCCGAGGCCGGTGCAACACACATCGTCGTCGTTGCCGAGCTTGGGCGAAGTGTAGAGCGTGGCCTGGTGATCGCCACCGCCGAGCGAGCCGGCGTCCAACAGACTTACCACCGCCTCCTTCGCGCCGCTGGCGATCAGTTTCCGATTCCGCCATCCGAAATACACCGGGCTGGAGGCGCCCAGGTCCAGATCGCGGTGCTGCAGATGCGTCCAATTCAGCGGCAGAAAATAATCCAGCAGCTTCAACTCGGGCATCGACGCCGACACGACGCTATTGGAATAATCGCCGGCAATGGGATCGAACTTCCCATCGGCCGTCGATCCATAGATGCGGCCGTTATCGCCGGCGATCGCGCCGCCGCGCCCCCAAATGCCGGCCGTGTTTGTGTTTGAGAGCAGCATCTGCCGGATCACGGGGTGATGCGCGTCGCGCACGTCGATGGAGTAGAATCCCGAGAGCCCGTTGCCGCAGCCTTGCGCCAGCACTGTGTAGAGCACGCCGTTCACCAGGTTCAAACTCCAGCTCTTCGCGTAGGGCGCGACCAACTGCACCGGACCATACCGCACGCCGCCAGTCCCGAGATCGAGGCCATAGAGCGCGCCATCGCCCGCGACCACATACAGAATGTTCGTGCCGCGGTCGATCACCGGCGTCGCCGTAATTCCGTTCGGACACAAAAACGTTCCCTGGTAACCGCCCTTGCCAGGCAGCACGACATACTTAAACGTATGCGTCCATAATTCCTCGCCCGTCTCCGCATCGAGCGCGAAGACAGTCCCCGCGATCCCCGCCACGTACACCACGCTGCGCACTCCGTGTCCAGTCCCAACGCCGCTTGCGACCACCGGAGCGGTAACCGCGGACAGCCGGTAGGAATCGCTCGCCAGTTTCACTTTCCATTTCAGACCGAGTTGCCCGGCCGTCGCCGGACTCAACTTGGTCTCCTCGAAGGCCCAACCCGTCCGCTGCGGGTCGTGCCCGTAAGTGAGCCAGTCGGCCGGGAATGCGCTGAGTGAGAGCGAGAACGCGAGGAGCGCAACGGCCGCGCCGCGCCGCGGAAGGAAGGAACTTGCCCGGAAGTGTTTCATTGTTGAACAACAAGTATATCGCTGGTAGCCCATTGCGGAATTGCGCCATTTCAAAAAACCACTCGCTGACGCGCGCGGCCCGGAAAAATCAATTTGCTGCCGGGGTGCGGCGGCAACCGGATCTTCGGACCGCGGGATTCGGTTCCATTGTGGCAGCCGCTTGCTGACGCTCGCTGCTCGGAATGGACCTTCCGAGCGGCTTGCCTGAGTTTTCCGAGCCGCGACCGTAAGGG
>JBDTAT010000360.1:0-6604 GCA_039924505.1 Bryobacteraceae bacterium | reverse complement strand
GCTGTGAAAAACGCGCTCGCCCGCGAATTCCAGTGCGCCCGCGCCGATGCCCGCCGCGAGATTGCGGAGCGGCTTCACCAGACTCTGCGCCGCCTGCGCGCCTGCAACGACGAAAAATCATGGGCCGCGATTCTACTTGATGCCGTCCGCCCTTTTGCGCGGCGCGCCGCGTTCTTTGCCGTCCATCGCGGCAAGCTGCATTTTCTCGGCCCGCAGGGCGCCGGTAACGCAAATTTCGACGACGTCCCGCTCGCCTCGGCGCCCGCTATCCGCAATGTCATTCAGTCCGGGCAAGCGCTCGTCGCGCCGCGCACGGCGGCTGAACTTTCCGCTCCTATCGCGCGCGTGCTGGGCGAGTCGCTGAAGGAATACTGCCACCTGTTTCCGCTCGGTTCCGCCGGCGTGCTTTACACCGAGCTGGCCGATCCACCCAACGACGCCGCGGTCCTCGAACTGCTCGCTTCGCTGGCGGCAACCGTTTTGATTCCGGCCCCGTCTTCATTAGCAGGTGGTTCAGCAGATGGGTCGGGTTGGTCGGCGTTGCCGCAACAGGAACAGGAGCTGCACTTGCGCGCGCAACGGTTCGCGCGGGTTCGCGTCGCCGAAATGCGCCTTTATCGTTCGACCGCCGTTGAACGCGGCCGCGCGCAGCGCAATCTCTACGGCGCGCTGGCCGCGGAAATCGAGGATGGCCGCAAAAAATTTCGCGAGCAGTTCCTGGAGTCCTGCCCCTCAATGGTCGATTATCTGCATGTGGAGATGGTGCGGACGCTTGCCAATGACGATGGCGCGCTGCTGGGTCCGGAATACCCCGGGTCGTTACTCTGAGAAATGATCTAAAAATGAACCCGCGAACTTCGCTGCCGGTCGTTTTCGCGGCGGTCATACTGGCCGGGGCCGCCGCCGCTCAGCACACAGGACGCGACGCCGTCTTCAGTCCGGACCGGAAAAACGCTGCGGCCGCGTTCTGTTGTGCGCGCGTTTCGGGAGACGATCTGGCATCGCTCGGCCGCGCGTATCGCAAGACGCCCACCGCCGGGACGCACGCTGCGCTGGTCGCTTACGCGAAGGCTCACCCGCGCGATGTAAACGGCGCGCTTGCGCTGCTTGCCGCCGCGCCGGTCGATGCCGGCCGGAACCAGACGGCCGAAGCCCTGGCGCACCTGGCCGCCGCGCAAGAACGTCTGCCCATGCTGGCCGATTACGTCGCTTACGTGCGCGGCGTCGCCGAATACGATCGTCAGGACTACACGGCCGCGGTCCGGGCGCTTTTGGCGGTCCTTTCCGCTTCGCCCACATCGCCGCTGGTCTCTACCGCCGCGCTACTGGCCGCGCATGCCGCCATAGCCGGCCATCGGACGCACTTGGCGCTCGAACTTCTGAAAAATCATTATGCGGCTCTCGCGCAACCGCAAGGCGATCTGGTGCTCGCATCGGCGTTTGAAGCCGCCGGAGATTTCATCTCCTCGGCCGCCTACTCCCAGCGCGTTTACTATAATTATCCAAATGCGCCGGAGGCGCGCGAGGCCGCGGATTCCATCGCCCGTCTCCGTGAGCGCCTCGGCGATTCCTATCCCCCTCCCATGCCGCAGGTGATGGTGGGCCGCGCGGTGAAAATTCTCGACGCCGGTGACGCCTCGCGCGCCCGCCGCGAATTGGAATCGCTACTCCCCGTCCTGGGCGGCGCCGAGCGCGACGTTGCCGGCGTCACGCTCGGTGCGGTGCTGCTCAAGACGCGCGATCGTGACGAGGCGTATCGTTATCTCCAATCGCTTAGCGTAACCGCGCCCGAGGCCGGCGCCGAGAGGCTCTACTATATGGTCGCGGCCGCCTGCCAGCTTATCAATCAGACGGAAGTCCACGCGGCACTCGACCGGATGGCCGCCCAGTATCCGCACTCGCCGTGGCGCCTGAAAGCTCTGCTGACCGACGCCAACGCTCATCTGGTCAGCAACGAAGTCGACGCCTATATCCCGCTCTACAAGGCGTGTTACGAATCTTTCCCCAGCGATCCGCAGGCCGCTGGCTGCTACTGGAAAGTGGCCTGGACGGAGTATCTGCGCCGCCGCGGCGATGCGCGGGAAATGTTGAAGGCGCAATTGCGTCTCTATCCAGCGTCCAATCAGGATTCCGCCGCTCTCTATTTTCTCGGACGGCTGGCCGAAGACGGCAGCGATCCGGCGTCCGCCAAGGTCTACTACCAGGCCATCGACCGCACGGCTCCGAATTCCTACTATGCGTCTTTGGCGGCCACGCGGCTTCAGGAGAACACCGTTGCGCGCGCCATCCCCTCCGCCATCGCCGCCTCGTTCTTAAAGACCATTTCGTTTCCTCAGCGCGCCGGCCAAGCGGATTTCCGGCCCGATCCCGGCACCAGCCGCCGCCTGCTGCGCGCCCGGCTGCTCGCCTCGGCCGGCTTGGACGACTGGGCGCAAGGTGAGCTGCGCTTTGCCGCCAAGACGGGCGATCAGCCTTACATCCTGGCCATGGAACTGGCCGGGATGGACAGCCGCCGCTCCGCCCCCGACCAAGCCATCTGGGACATTGCCAGCCTCGCGCCGGGCTATCTCTACCAGCCGTTCGATTCCCTGCCGGTGCGCTTCTGGCGTCTCGCATTTCCGCTGCCCTATCGCGCCGATCTGGAGCGCTATGCCCACGACCGCGCCATCGATCCGTTCCTGGTGGCGGCCGTCGTGCGTCAAGAGTCCGCCTTCAATCCGAAGATCGTCTCTTACGCAAATGCCTACGGGTTGACGCAGATTCTGCCCTCCACGGGCCGCGAATTGAGCCGCCGTCTTCGCGTCCGGCGCTTTACGCCCCGCATGTTGTTTGAACCGGCTTTGAATCTGCAATTGGGGACTTATTATTTGCGCTCCTTGCTCGATCAACTGGACGGAAAGGCGGAGGCTGCGCTCGCATCCTACAACGCCGGCAAGAGCCGCGCGGTCAATTGGCTGGGCTGGGCCGACTATCGCGAGCCGGCCGAGTTCGTCGAAACCATTCCCTTTAACCAGACCCGGAATTACGTCCAGATCGTGCTCCGCAACACCGGTCTCTACCGCCGCCTGTATGGCGGGACATCGTCTACCCGCGCGCCGGTAATAGAAGAGGATTCGGCGCGCCGCGCGCCTTCCGCCTCCACGCCTCCGCTTTACCCCGGGCCGTCCATTGCAGTACCCTCGTCAAGTGGGCACATCCGTCGAGAAGTCCTCCGTCCGTCCGGCGCCGCCAGCCAATCTCCGGCCGCGCTTTCGCAGCCAGCGCATCCAGCACTTTACCGAGTCCGTGATTCGCGAAATGACGCGCCTGGCGCTGGAGCATCGCGCCGTCAATCTGGCGCAAGGTTTTCCCGACTTTCCGGCGCCCCAAGCGCTGAAGCAAGCGGCGGCCGACGCTATCGCGTCCGATATCAATCAGTACGCCATCACGTGGGGAGCCAAGCCGCTACGCGACGCCATCGCCGCCAAGTACCGGAAGTGGTACAACCTCGAACTCGATCCCGAGCGTGAAATCACAGTCTGCTGCGGCGCGACCGAGGGCATGATCGCCACTCTGCTCGCCATCACCAACCCGGGCGACGAAATCATCGTATTTGAGCCGTATTACGAAAATTATTTTCCCGATACCCTGCTCGCCGGCGCCGAGCGGCGTCTGGTCCGTCTCCACCCGCCCGATTGGACCTTCGATCCCGCCGAACTGCGCCGCGCCTTCAGTTCCCGCACCAAAGCCATAATTCTGAACACACCCAATAATCCCACTGGCCGGATTTTAACCCGCGGGGAACTCGAAATTATCGCTCAGCTCTGCCAGGAATTCGACGTTCTTGCCATCACGGACGAAATCTACGAGCACATTATTTACGACGGCGCCCAGCACATTCCGATGATGACTCTGCCGGGAATGCGCGATCGAACCGTCCTGGTAAACAGTATGAGCAAGACTTATGCCGTCACCGGATGGCGCGTGGGCTGGGTGCTCGCCAGCCCCGACCTGTCCGGATCCATCCGCAAGGTTCACGATTTTCTCACCGTGGGCGCGGCCGCACCGTTGCAGGCGGCAGGTGCGCTGGCCCTCGCCTGGCCGGATAGCTACTATGCGGAACTGGCGCAGGAATACTCGCTCCGGCGCGATCAGGTTCTCGCCATGCTGGAAGGCGCCGGTTTCGGTTGCTTCCGGCCCCACGGCGCTTATTACGTAATGACCGACATTTCCCGTTTCGGTTTTGACAATGATGTAGAATTTGTCCGCCACCTGATTCAGAATGTCGGCATTGCGGCCGTTCCCGGCTCCAGTTTTTTTGACGATAAAGCCCGCGGTTCGCAAATTGTTCGCTTTTGTTTTTGTAAAAAATATGAGACGCTAAAAGAGGCGGAGGTTCGCCTTCGCAAGATTTGATTGTCCACGCCAGGTAACCGGTTGCAGCGAGCCGTTTGGAGGTTATTATGCTGCCGAATTTTGTCCTTCCGGAAACTGTGGTCCGCGAGAGTGGCGCCAGCGCTTATCTGGAAATCGATGGAGTGGCGTCGGTCCTTCTTACTCTTGGAATCACCCGCATACTTGAACAAGAGAGCCTGCAGATGTCCATCTGGGGATCGGCAGATGGCGAAGACTGGGGGCAGATCCCCTTGGCCGCATTCCCGCAGAAATTTTACTGCGGAACGTATTCGCTATTTGTGGATTTAGGCGGCCGCCCCGGAGTCCGCTATTTGCGCGCCCAGTGGGAAGTGAACCGCTGGGGCCGTGGCGACTCGCCGCCGCTGTTCGGCCTCTATCTGTTCGCCGAGCCGGCAACCAGCCCGGCCATCGTGGGAGCATACGCATAACCAGCGCTATTCGCGCGTCCGTAACCGCTTCGTTGAAAATCCGGGGTCTGCCGGAAACTGCTCCCTGCGGCTGCGGCCCGGTTCTTTCTCCCGATTTGCTGAACAGCTTCCGGATTGCGCTGGGCGCTGATTATCAACGTGCCGGCTCCGTCAACGCGCAACCATTGATAACCGTTCAGGGAGCGTTTTCGAGCGGTGGCGCGCAATTGAACGAATGGCGGAAGGAGCCCCGCACGGACATGCTCGACACGGGAAGTTCGGATCGATCGCCAACTTCCATCCTTTCCGCGCGTACAATGCAGACAACTTCGGAGGAACCTGCACGTTCGCATCCCTCGTCGGCTATGAGGCGGATCGCGCGGTTCTCTTCACAATCGCGGCCGGTAATCCGCTCCTCTCTTTTCAACAGAACGACTACGCGTGGTACCTGCAATACGAAAGGCGGATCGGCGGCGCAAGCCTGTTTGCGGGCGTGCGGCACGAGTTTCAATCCGGAGTTTCCCGTTACGCCGGACTCGCTCCGCGATTGGCAGCCGCATTCTCGCCCGGCAAAGACCATCGCACCGTAATCCGCTTCGGCGCGGGCATTTTCCACGACCCGGCGGCCTCCGCCCCTACTCGAACAATCGCTGCGCTATGACGGCATTCGAACGCAACAGTATGTGGTGGCCAACCCGCCTTACCCAGCGGCCGATCCGTCCAGCGCCGCAGTTGCGGGTTCAACCGCGATCTGGCGCATCGATTCGAACTTAAACTTCTCACGCATTTACCAGGCGAGCGCAACCCTTGAACGGCAGTTGCCGGGCGGCTTCGTCCTGGTCTCCGACTATACGTATCAGCGGGGCGATCGCCTTTATCGCGGACCGAACATCAACGCTCCATTCCCGGACTCAGGACGACGGCCATATTTCGGCGCGGGCTTCATCGATCAGATCGAATCTTCCGCGTCGTCGCGCGCCAATCTTCCGAACTGGACACTGCGGAGCCCGGCAAAACGGCGGTTCCAATTCTTCGCCCAATACACGCTTGCGTGGCAGTATAACGACACCGGCGGCGCGTTTCCGCCTCCGCCTGGAGGCGCCTCCGTCAGCGGGTTATTTTCTTCGATTCTGCCCGCAAACAACTGCGACCTGCAGCCCGAATGGGCCGCGCGAACAACGACGCGCGTCACCGGCTTGGAATCTCCGGGAGCGTCCAGTTGCCCGGGCATCTGACGTTCGGCACATTGGCGGCCCTCCGGTCGGGCTTGCCCTTTAACATCACAACCGGGTAAGACAACAACGGCGACGGCGGCGCAAACGACAGGCCGCCCGGCGTTTCAAGGAATACCGGAGAAGGACCAGGGCAAATCTCGATTGACGTCCATCTCGGCCGACGGCTGACGTTTCATCGAGGCGACCGCGTCATTGACGCCGATTTCGGGATCGATTCGTTTAACGTTCTGAATCACAGCAATTTCGGTGACTACGTCGGCGTGCTGACGTCGCCTATATTCGGCCGGCCAGACTCAGCATTGGATGGGCGGCAGATGCAGTTTACTTTTCAGCTTCATTTCTGAGCGCAGCAAGCAGCGGCGTCCTCAGCCGGGTCCGGAAACGCGCTGCCGGCGCGTTGCATTGTGCGAAAGCTACGGAGAGCCGCGATAGACACACTTCGGCCTCCAGATAATCCCGATAAATTCGCGCACAACCATCCGCCCGCCGCGGCGCTCCCGGAATTTCTTGTTCGCCGGGCACCGCGGCGGGCGGATGGTTCGCTTTTGTTTATGGACCGCATGGGGA
>JBDTAT010000359.1:0-4531 GCA_039924505.1 Bryobacteraceae bacterium | reverse complement strand
GAATATGCGAGAACACGGCCCACCGTAGCAGGCGCGCCGCTAGCGGACGCCGGATGTGCTGTTCAATGTCGGCCCGCGCCGCCTCCACCAGCCTTCCGTATTGCACGCCCGAAGGGCACGCCGTTTCGCAGGCGCGGCACGCCAGGCACAGGTCGATGTGTTCTTCGTAGGAGGGCGTAATCGCCGCGCCGTTGGCCACCTGCACCATCTGATAAATGCGTCCGCGCGGCGAGTCCATCTCAACGCCCAATTCGCGGTATGTAGGACACGCGTTCAGGCACAGCCCGCAGTGGACACACCGGTCCAGGTCGGCGCGTTGCGGAGCGTCCGAATGAACGATTTCAGATGCGGCCATAGAGGCGCCCCCGATTCAGCAGGCCGCGCGGATCGAACATTTCCTTCACCTTCACCATCATCGCAAAGCCGCTACCGGGGTTTGGCCAGCGGTCGAAATCTGCCGCGGAATACTCAATGGCATAGCGCCATCCGCGCGCCTGCGCTTCGGCGCACCAACGCGCGGCGGATTCGCCGTCCGGCAGGTAGGCGTAACAGACGCCCGTGCCGGCGCGCGCGATCGCCTCCCCGTCAATCGACTCCAGCACCTCGCGCACCTGCCCCAGCGCGACCGGCACGCGCGCGATGGCGCCGCCTGGTTGACGGGCGATAAAGCCGGGCGTGTATTCGCGAATCCCTTGCCACAGCGAATCTTCAGCGTCGCCGTCGAACACGCGCGCACCGGAGAGTTCAATGGCGTAGCGCTCGATCACCGCCGCATTGCCGGCCGCCTGTAACACCAGGGCGTAACCGCCCAAACCCAGCACCGCGGTCGCCCCCGGATTCACAATGTCGACCGCAACGGGTTGCAGAACACCCGTCAGAATTTCATCCCGCCGCACGATGGCCGCGGCCGCGCTTGCAAACTCCGTCACGAAAGTTCGCGTCACCGGAGGCATCGGCGCCAGCTTGAAGTTGACAATGGCAATCGCTGCCAACGTCCCGAACGAACCGATCATGAGTTTTCCCATGTCGAGGCCGGCGACGTTCTTCACCACCATCCCGCCGCTCTCCACCAGCTTCCCTTCCAGCGTGGCGAACGTCATGCCGATCACCAGATCGCGTGCGCTTCCATGGAGCCTGCGGCGAGGCCCGCTATGGTTCGCCGCGACGACGCCGCCCACCGTTGCCGTTTCGGCAAATGGCGGATCCAGCGGCGCCATTTGCCGGTTTTCCGCCAGCACCCGGCGGAGCTCGGCATAAGGTAGTCCAGCCTCAACACTGATCGTCAGGTCGCGCGGCTCATAACTGAGCACCCGGCGCATCGCGGCTGTCGAAATGATGACGTAGGCCGGCGCCAGCGGACCGCCTAGTTTATCTTTGCTGAAGTTGCCGCCCAGCCGAATGCTGTGGCCGCTCGCCGCCGCATCGGCTAAGGCGCCGGCCAAGTCGGCGGGCGTATCCGGTCTCACAAAAGTCATCGAATTCTAGAAGCCCTCCCACACGTACGCCGCGAAACGGCGCCGCGTGCAGAAACCCATGCGTTCGTACAACGCGATGGCCTCGCCGTTCGCCGAAGTTACGGTGAGACTCACCTTGCCGCATCCTTGCGCGGCAAGTGCGTCGAGCGACCGGCGCAGCAGCTCGTATCCCACGCCCATCGCCTTCACCGATGGATCGACGCAGACCTGCGTGATATGCCCGGTGTCGGGCGCCACCAGACTCGATAGGCACATACCGCAAATACGGCCCGTATCGGCGCGCAACGCCAGTAGCGAACCGGAGGCAAAGAAACTGCCGCACCCCGGATATTGCACAATGTTCAGCAGAAACCGGCGGGCGCCGGCGATCGAGCGGTACTGATCGTTGATCTGGCTATCCACGTGGCCGCGATACGCCGCCGGAATCAAATGCGCCGCCTCCTCCTGCGCGCGCTCGGTCCACAGCTGGAACAAAATATCCGCGGTGGCGCGCACCGGCAGCTTCGCGGCTTCCGCGAGACTCGCTTCCATGAACTGCCGGCCATGGACGTGCAGCCATTGCCAGTAAGGCAGCGGCCGGTCGAGCGGCATCCCGAGCATCATAAGCTGGCTCTCAATGCGGCGCACGTACGGCGTCTTCATCAGCGACTCCAGCGTCGCCGATACCAACAACGATTCATGTTCCGGCGTGCGGAATTCATCCACCACGTAGAGGTCGCCGATCAAACCCTTGCGGTCTTCGCAGACGAAATAGGTGTAGCCGATTACGCGCCCCCCCAGCATCAGGCAATGCCCGCTCAGCGCCTGCATCTCGACGAAGCGGCGTACCAGTCCCGCCGACGGACGGAAGTCCCAGTCTAGTTGCGTGCGCCAAACCGCGGTTTCCTCTTCCAGCAGGAACTCCATGTCCTCCACCCGCACTTGCCGCAATTCCAGTACGTGCGGCACAGGAACGTCGGAGAGGGCGGCCATACGCGCATTATAAGGGCTGCGAACCCCGGTCTGGGGCCTGCCCGCCTTGCAGAAAATGGCGGATATTCGTGGCCGCCTGGCGCGTCCGGTGCGGGTTTTCAATCAGCGCAAAACGCACGTGGCCTTCGCCCAGAGGACCGAATCCGATACCTGGAGAAACGGCCACCAGCGCCTTCTCCATCATCAGTTTCGAGAATTCGAGCGACCCCATCGCGCGAAACTGGGCCGGAACCGGCGCCCATACAAACATAGAGCCGCGCGGCTTTTCCACCGGCCAGCCCGCGCGGCACAGCCCCTGAATCAAAACGTCGCGGCGCTTCTGATACTGCGCGCAAATCTTCTTTGTATCTTCCTCGCACTCGCGCAGCGCGATGATGGACGCGATCTGAATCGGCTGGAACACGCCGTAATCCAGATAGCTCTTGATACGCGCCAGCGCGCCGATCAGCTTGCGGTTTCCTAGACAGAAACCTACGCGCCAGCCGGCCATGTTATAACTCTTCGACAGCGAAAAGATTTCGACGCCGATCTCCTTGGCGCCGTCCACCTGCAGCAGGCTGGGCGCCTTGTAGCCGTCGAAACAGATATCGGCGTACGCGAAATCGTGAACCACAATCGTTCCGTGATGCGCGGCCAGGCGCACAATCTCCTTGAAAAAATCCAGGTCGGCGCACTGCGTGGTCGGGTTGTGCGGGAACGAGATGAGAATCATGCTCGGCTTCCGCGGCGAATCGCGATACACATCCTCCAGGCGGTTCAGAAACTCCGCCGGATTCGGCATCGGGAGCGTACACGCCTGGCCCTCGGCCATAATGACGCCGTACTGGTGAATCGGATAACACGGGTTCGGGGACACCACGACGTCGCCGGGCCCAATGGTCGCGAACAGCAGGTGCGCCAGCGCATCTTTGGCGCCGATGGTGACAATCGCTTCCGTTTCGGAATCGAGTTCCACGCCATAATTCGTCTGGTACCGTTTCACAATCTCCGCGCGCAGATTGTGGATCCCGCGTGAAAGCGAGTAGCGGTGGTTCCGCGGATTGCGCGCCGCTTCCGCCAACTTGCTAACCACCGCCCGCGGCGTGGCGCCATCCGGGTTGCCCATGCCCATGTCGACCACGTCGAGTTGCGCGGCGCGCGCTTTTGCCTTCATCTCATTGATGACGGCGAACACATAAGGAGGCAGCTTCTGGATGCGGTAAAACTGATCCGGGATCGAGGACATATATTTTTATTGTAGAGGGGCGGCGAAGCGGGTTGCTGCCGATCCCCCGCCCTTTCATGAACCGCCGGGCGGCCACTGCCCGGAGACTGGCGTCTCTTACCGGCCAATTATCCGCCGATAAGATACCGAGCACCTATGACCCGAACTACTGAGCGGAATTTTCGCTTCCGACCGGCGGCATCGGCCGTGTTGGCGCTTGGGTTATTCGTTCTCTGCCTGATCGCCTACGCGGTATTTTCCTCACGCGTGGATCGAACCCGGACTTATCGAATCGGTGTCGATAATCTTCACCCCTATCAGTTTATCGGCCCGGACGGCCTGCCAGACGGATTCGCTGTGGAGGCGCTCAGCCAGGCCGCGCGGCGCTGCGGCATCCGCCTGTTGTGGATCGCCGCTCCGCAGGGTCCGGATGCTGCCCTGCGAAACGGAACCGTGGACCTCTGGCCGCGATTGCGCAATGCTCCTCAGCGCAACGGCGTCCTCCACATTACCGCGCCATGGATTCGCCAAAGCTTTTGCCTTTTGTCGCGGGACTTTGGCGCATCGGGCAAAGCGCCAACCAGACCGCTCCGCGTCTCACGTCAGCCGAGCGCGTTTATCGGTAGCTGGGTGAAGCGGTTCGTCCCGGGGGCCGTGTCGTTTCCGAAGCCGGATGCAATGGAAGCCGCTCGCGCCGTCTGCCGGGGAGAAACGGACGCCGCGTTCCTCGAAGCGCGCATGGCCGAGTCCCTGGTCCTGAAGCGGCCGCCGGGGTGCGGGGAAATTCCGCTGAAGATCGTTCCGATAATCGGCGCGGACATTCTAAATGGCGTAGGCGCCACGCGGGCAGCCGCCCCGGTTGCCGATACACTGCGCGAAC
>JBDTAT010000358.1:0-5243 GCA_039924505.1 Bryobacteraceae bacterium | reverse complement strand
GTGCTGTCTTTCTGCGCCGCGTCGAAATTCAGATCCACGCGGTCGCAAGTCACCGTCGTTTGCGCCGTAGCGGCCGTCTCCACCAGCCGCGCGTTCTGCTCGCCCGTGATCTTCGTAATCACGCCGTCCTCATCCAACTCCACGTGAAGCTGATCGGCCTTGTACTCCACTTTGCGGTCCGGATCGTTCTGAACCCCATGCGCCGCAGTCGTTTCCACCTGCCGGATCACGTTGTCCTCGAGCGTCACCACCGCCGGCCCGGCATCCAGCGTCAGCGTATCCCGCCGCAGCCGCGACCACGGCATCAGGTACACCTTCGCCTCGCGCTCTTTATAGACCGCCTCGCCGCTCTCAATCGTCATCGGCTTGGTGTCCGGCGTCTTCCCCTTCCAGTGCAATTCCACCTGGCTTTTCATATGTAATTCGCCGGTGTTTGGATCGTACTCCGCCCCTACCGCCGTTCCGTCGCCTTTTTGAAAGGTGAACGCCGCCATCCGGTCGGTCGACGCTTTGCCGGTCTTCGTCTCAAACGTCACTCCTGAGGACTTGATCTTCAGTAGCCGCCCGTTCGGCGGCTGGTCCGCCGGGACTCCCATCGTAATTTCCACGTCGCCATCCGAATACATGATTCCGTTCGCGATGTCGAACTCCGCCTTGTCGCTCTTGATCTGATCGTATTCACCGCCGTCTTTGTGAAATAGATGCAACTCCACCCCGGTCAGCTCAAACTGCGATGGTTCCTTGATCTGCCGCGAACTCTTGGCGCTGATCTCCGCCACTGGTTTATTTCCATCGGTTTTCCGGAAATGCCAATTCTCCGCGGTCGCGTCAATGCCAGGCGGTAGCGGTCTCGGCGCCCTCGGAGCGTCCTTCTTCTGCAGCGCGACGCGTCCAAAATACGTCGAGCCGACGGCAATCACAAGAAAGGAGATAGCGGCCAGGACCAGCCACCGGGTGCGGCGCATGGGCTTTACTCCAGGATACCAGTCCCTTCGCGTCCGGTACCGGTCAGGACGCTTTCGACAGCGCCACCGGCCGGCGAACCAGCAGCCTGAATACGGCGTACGCGGCAGGGTGCATGAAGCCCATCATGACGAAAATCGCGTTGTACGAAAAGCGCTGCACCACGTGCCCCGTCAACAGTGTGAACAAGGCGCCGCCGAGGCCGTTACCAAAAGCGGCGATCCCGGATACGGATCCAACCACCGATGTCGGATAAACGTCGTTCGTGACGGTCGTCAGATTGGTCTTCCACGCCATATGGGAAAACGTGACGATGCAAATGACAACCATGGCAACGGTAGCCGAGGGAGTCGACGCAATCACCACGCTCACTGGCATTACAAACGCGAATGGCAGCATTACGGCGCTGCGCGCTTTCAGCACCGGCCAGTGTCTCTTAACTAGATAGCCGGACAAGATCCCTCCGAAGATCGACCCGAGGTCGGCGCTGAGAAACGGCATCCATGCGAGCATTCCCATCTGCGCCATCGTCAGCCCGCGCTGCTCCACCAGGTATTTCGGCAGCCAGAACAGATAAAACCACCAGACCGGATCGGAAAGGAAGCGCGCCCAGAACAGTCCCCAAGTCTGACGCAAACGCAGCAAGTCCATCCAGCGTATTTTTGGAGTTCCGGCGGAAGGCGCCGCTTCGCCGCCAGCGTCTTTAATGAGCCGCAATTCTTCCTGCGTGATCAGTGGATGTTCTTCGGGGAGACGATACACCAGAAGCCAGACGGCGAGCCATACCAAACCCGTGGCTCCCGTGACCACAAACGCGGGACGCCATCCGTATCGTGCGTACATCCAAACAATCAACGGCGCGGCAATCACCGTCCCCGCCGCCGCACCGGCGTTGACGATACCGTTCACAAATGCGCGTTCCCTTGGCGGATACCACTCGGACGTTGCTTTGATGGACGCCATGAAGCTGCCCGGCTCGCCGATCCCCAACAGAACGCGGAACGCTCCGAGCTGGAACGCGGTGTTCGCGAAGGCGTGCAACATATTGCTAATAGACCACCAGGCCATGAATGCGCCGAGCGCATTTCGCGTTCCCCAACGGTCTACCAGGATTCCTGAAACCACGTACATCACCGTGTACGCGTACAGAAACCCCTGAAGAATATTCGAGTAATCCACCGCGCTGAGATGCAGTTCCCTGGTCAGAATCGGAGCGACAAACGACAGCGTTTGCCGGTCGACATAGTTGATAACGGTCGCGGTAAACAGCAGCGCCGCGATATACCAGCGGAGATTGCGAATCTTCATGGCGCGCGCTGGGCCTATGTCGCCGCGGTCGAGCCGGCGGGTGTTCCCCTGGCAAACTCGCGGAGAAATTCCAGCTCTTTCACGCTGCGGCCGTCGAGTGTTGCCGTTGGATGGCGCACGCGCGCGCATCGAATGACGCCGGCCGCCACCAGATTGTGTTTCATCGCCGATACACCCATGCCCGGTTGCAATTCGAAGCGGATCAAAGGTAGAGCCTGCGCGAATATCCGCCATGCGCCGGTCTCGTCGCCGGCGTCGAGCAGGTTCCAAATCCGGACGAAGATCGGAATCATGTCGCTGCCCGGCATTATCCCCCGCGCGCCACGCTGGATCTCTTCGATCATGAATTGTCCATTCAGCCCTCCGAACACCGTGGGGCCTCCCGCCTGGATTACCGCACTGATTTTCGGCGCCGTCGGCGGAGCCTCCACCTTGGCGTATTGCACGCCCTCAATCTCCCGCCGCATCCGCGCGAGCAATGACGGGGGTATCGCGACCTGCGTCATCGCCGGAGCGTCCTGCACCATAATCGGAATGCGAACGGCTTTTGAAATTGCATCGTAGTAGTGCATCAGGCCATTCGCATCCGTCTTGAGATAAAACGGAGGCAGCACCATCAATGCGCTCGCGCCCAGATCCGCGGCTTCCTTGCTCAGCAAAATTGCCGCGTCCGTGCCCGTGTGGCCGCTGCTGACCACCAACGGAATCCGCTGGTTCACCTCGCTTGCCACCAGTTGCAGAATCTTCACTCGCTCGTCCGGAAGCAACGCGTACCCTTCGCTGGCGTTTCCAAAAAGGCCCAGGCCATGGGCGCCTGCCTCCATCAGATAGTGGACCAGACGGGCCTGGCTGTCCAGATCCAGCGTTCCGTCTTGGTGGAACGTCGTGTTCAGGATTGGAAATATACCTTCGAGTGTTCGCATGGAATTCGTCCTCTTCAGATGGTAAGGTGCGCCTCCGCCAGTTTGCGCTGGTTGACGCGAATCCCTAATCCGGGCCCTTCCGGTACCCGATAGGCCGCCGCGGCGGCCACCAGCGGCTCGTCAAGGTAGGCGTTGGCAACCTGCAGCACGTTCGGGTTAAATTCCAGCAGTTCGCAGCCACAAGCGGCTGCGGCGTGAATTGCCGCGGCGATCTGCGGTCCCAACGCAATGCTGACATGAGGAACGACTCGCGCCCCGCGGGATCGGGCCATTTCCGCGATGCGCAGAAACTCCGTTATTCCGCAGCGGCCCAGATCCGGCTGCACAATCGCGGCCGCGCCCTGCTCGAGAAACGGCGCGATTTCGAAGCGTGTCCTGTAGCTCTCACCCACCGCAATCGGTGTGCGTATTACGCGTGCGAGTGCCGCGTGCGCGGCCGCATCTTCCGGCGGCAGCGGAGCTTCGAGCCACAGCGCGTTCCGGCGATCCAACTCTCTGCCGAACGCGGGAGCGGAGGCCGGATCCAGACGCCACAGCGCATCCACCGCAAATCGCGTCCCGGCGTCCAGGTTCGCCGCAAGCGCATCCAGCCGCGCGAATAGATCTCCCGCTTCTCTATCGTGAAACAGCTTAAATACATGGAAGCCGTCGCCCGCCGCGCGCTTGGCATTCTCGATACATTCTGGAATCGTGCCGCCGTTGACGCCGCTGAAATAGGCCGGCACACTAACCGGCAGGTGGACGCCGCCGATCAGTTCCCCGACCGGCTTGCGCTGCATCTGCCCCGCCAGATCCCACAGCGCGATATCGACACCGCCGATCGCGTCCAGCATAAACCCGCCGGTCTGCCCGCGGACTCGCATCGTCTGGTACATCCGGTCCCAGCACTCCCGGATTGCTTCTACCGAGCCGTCGAATTCCGCTCCTTCGAGCACCGGCCGCAGCAGCAGGCGGACAATCTCGCAGGCGACCTCCGGCGCCAGCGGAGCTTGTGCTTCCCCCCAGCCGGTCAACCCTGTGTCGCCGGAAACCTTAATCAGCGCAGTTTCAAAATGCAGTGAATACAGTGTGGCGACGGTCTTCGACCAGCGGTACGGTCCACTCCCCGGCTCAAGCGGCGTCGGGGAGCCGGCAGTGCCCACAGCTTGGCCGCCTGTTCGCGGCAACCGGACCGGAAACGCCTCGATAGAGGTGATCTTCACTTGCTGGCCGGCTCTTCCGCTAAGGCCGTCAAGGCGGCAATCATCGCGTCCTTCGCGCGGTAGATGTGCTTTCGAATCGCCGCAGTCAGCGCGGCGGCGTCTTTCGCTTCCAGCGCCGCGACAATCGCTTCGTGTTCGGTCTGTTCTTCCTGCACCCGGACCGGCCAGTTGGCTTCCGCGGCATGAATCCGAACGATCTTAATGTGCGCGTTCAGCGCTTCGTACATCTCCTGCAACCGCCGGTTGCCGGATGCCTGGATGATAATCTGGTGCAGTTCGGAATTGCCGCGCTCGTGCGCCTGGCGGTCTTCTTCGTGATTCACTTTCTTCTTCAGCGTCCGCAGCAGTTCCTTCAGACGCTGTATGTGCGGTGGTTGAATCCTGGCAATGGCCTCCTCACCCGCCAGACACTCCAGCGCGCAACGGATCTTGAACGTCTCATCGACATCCTGAGGCGTCAGCGCGGTAACGAACGTTCCGCTGCGAGGCCGGATTTCCACCAGGCCTTCGGTGGCCAGTTTCTGAATCGCTCCGCGCACCGGTGTCAAGCTGACGCCCAGCTTCTCCGCTAATTCCTCGACATTCAAACGCTCGCCAGACTTCACGAGGCAAGTGACAATGGCCTGCCGCAAAGCCTGATACACGGAGTCCGTCGCCCGTTCGCGTTGAATTTTGGTGAATTCCATCGCCGTCGTCCTTCCTCCCGTCAAAAGATTAGTTTCGCACCGAATTGGATACTTCGCCGGTCCTGCGCCGACGTGATTGTTCCGAACGTGCTGTTGTTGTTGAGGCCGTTCGGCTCTGGCACAAACGTTTATATTCGGAAATCCGAGGTTCACATTGTTGG
>JBDTAT010000357.1:0-5233 GCA_039924505.1 Bryobacteraceae bacterium | reverse complement strand
AGATTAAACTTCGCACCAACGTTCAAGTATGATATACAGGTATTTGCCGTCATACAATGACCTAAAAGATAGCTGTGTCACAATCTCGGGAGAAAAAGTTCACTGACGTGAATCGCTCGACACGATTGAAGCAATCGTCGTTGCGTCCAGGCTCCATCGCGAGCCGATAGACTCGCCCCGCGAAGGAGCGGTCCTAAAGAAATAGTCCCAGCCTATCCTAATGTTGTCCACCAATGGCCGCCAGGAATCGTATACGTGGCTGGCGGTGATTTTCCGAGCATCAAAACCAGATCTATATGCTCGTCAGCCGCTTGGTGATCTACTATCACGAGGATTTTCATCTCCGGCGCAGCCCGCCGAAAAGCGGAAATCACTGCGCGGTCGGTCCGGCTCATGTCACGCGCCCCCCAAGCCCAGCCAACATTAAATAAAAACCTGGAATTCGCATAATTCACCGTTCCGCCATCCACTCGTGCAATTGCCGGACCATTCACGCGGAGTGCTTCCACAACAGAAGACGTCTTGATCGCAACATGACGCTTCTTCAGTTTCTGTCTGGTACGGCGACGGGTAGGTAACGATGTAAAAGGTAGAGCTTGGCCGGGTAACTCGGGAGGTCTATTCATAGCGCAGTGCCACGAGCGGATCCACACGGGCCGCTCTCCGCGCCGGAATCCACGAGGCCGCCAATGCGGTAACGGTGAGGAGAAGGGCCACGGCTCCAAAAGTTGCTGGATCGGCCGGTCTCACATCAAAGAGCAGGCTCGCCATCAATCGGGTCAGCCCGAAGGCGGCGCCCAGCCCCGCCGCGATACCGGCCAGCACGATCGTCATGCCTTGCCGGACGACCATGCGCACAATTTCGCCCCTTGGCGCGCCCAGGGCAGCGCGGACACCGATTTCGTGCGTCCGCTGGCTCACCGAATATGCGATCACGCCGTAGATCCCGATCAGGGCCAATAGCAGCGCCGTTGAAGCGAACGTTCCCAGCAGAAACAGGTTGAACCGGCGCGGCACAATAGACTCCGCCAGCGACTGTTCCAGCGTCTTCAGTTCGCCGGGCGGTTGCGTCCGGTCGACCTCGGCAACCAGCGTCCGAATCGCCGACGCCATCCGCGCCGCGTCGCCTGCCGTCCGCACCATGAGGGTCGCCCCTGGCAATTTTGTAGATTGCAAATAGGGAATATAGACTTCCGGTTCCGGGCCGGCATCGAGGCGTGTGTACTTCAGATCGCCAGTGACGCCAACCACTGTGGCGGCGGTCATTTTTGGCGCTGGCGCCAGCCCAACAACCATGATGCGCCGGCCGATTGAGTCGGAGTTACCGAAGATCCTGCGGGCGTAGCTTTCATTGATCATGACGGCATGGCCGGGTTCGTGATCGGTGAGCCACCGCCCTTTCACCAGGCGCATTCCCAAAACGCGCCCAAACCCGGCGGAGACAATATTGTAAGCGCCTATCGGCGTCTGCGGCGACAGCTTCACGATCTGGCCTTCCCGGGAGATCGGTCCGCGCGCTACCGTGTTAATAACACCGACCGCCACCACTCCAGGCACGTCCTGAATCCGGCTCAACAGCTCGTCGAAATAAACCCGCTGCTGCGGTATTTCCCGATAACGTGGCCCGGTCAACCTCATTTGCACCATCAGTGTGCATTCCGGATCGAACCCTGGCGGGTGCGCATTCATCCGCCAGAAGCTCCTGGTCAGCAAGCCTGCTCCCGTCAGCAAGACGATAGCCAGCGCCATCTCTCCCGCTACCAGCAGCCGCCGGAGAGGTAAACCGGCTGAACCGGCGGAAGATGTTTTCCCTCCCTGCTTTAGGTCGTCGAATACACCGGATCGCCATAAGGAAAGGGCCGGACTGAATCCGAACAGAGCGACGGCCGCGAGCGTGATACCGAGAGCGAACAGCAGCACCCACCCGTCCAGATTTGCCTCGCCCAGCCGCGGAACTGCCTGCGGCGCGAGACGCATCAGCGCCGCCACAGTCAAGCGCGTCAGCAGCAAGCCGGCCACTCCGCCGAGAAGACCCAACACCAGGTTTTCGACCACGAACTGCCGCACGACGCGCGCCCTTCCCGCCCCGATCGCGATGCGAATGGCAATCTCTTTTCGCCTGGACGTGGCGCGCGCCAGTAATAGGCTCGCGATGTTGGCGCAAGCGATCAGCAGCACGAATCCCACCGCCCCCAGCAGGATCAGCAGCGCCAGCCGCGCATCCCCAACCAGCTTTTCCTGGAGCGGCAGTACCCGCAGTTTCGGCAAGATGTGGGAAGCGCCAGCATGCTCGCGGGCGATCCGCGCCTGGATTCCTTCAATTTCCGCCCTGGCGTTCTGGAGCGGCACGCCGGGTTTCAATCGCGCCGCGACTAGTTGAATCGTCATGGGCCCGCCGCGAACCTCGGTGCCCGGCGCGATCGGGTTCAGAACGTATGCCTCAATGTCATTCGAGTTGGAGCCGAGCCGCCCGATACCAAATAGCGCTTGCGGAAGAACGAACCGAAAGTCCGGCGGAAGCACGCGGGTAATCGTGACCGGGCGTCCGCTTAACGTGACGACTCTTCCGATGACGCGGGGATCGCGTCCAAATCGCCGTTCGAATAAACCATCGGAAATTATCAGCGCGTCGCGCTCCCCGCCTATGAACAGCCTGCCGAGAGCCGGCCGCGCACCGGAAAGCTTCCAGAAATCGCCGGTCACCTGAGCGATCCAGTGCGGCCCGGCGCCCTCCGCCGTCGCGAGCGTCTGCTGAACGTAACCGTAGGCCACCATCTCATCGAAGGACTTTGCCTGAGCCTTCCAGTCCAGGAAATCGACTCCGGGGACCACTTCCGCCTTCAACAAGGGGTTGTAGACCGTCAGCCAGACGAGGCGTTCCGCATGCGGATACGGAAGGGGGCGGATCAGAACTGCATTCACCACGCTGAAGACGGCAGTGTTCAATCCGATTCCAAGCGCGAGCGTCAGAACCACCACCAGTGTAAACGCCGGGTTGCGGCGCAACATGCGCGCCCCAAAGCGGACATCCTGCAGCAACTGCTCCAGCCATACGGGCTGCCAAACGGCCCGCGTATCTTCAAGGACCCGGGCCACGTTCCCAAACTTGCGGAGCGCCGCCGCGCGCGCCTCCTCGAAGCTCATGCCCCGGTCGATGTTGCCCCGCGTTTCCCGCTCGACGTGGTCGCGGATATCCTCATCGAGATGGTCCAGCGCGCGCCGGCGGCGAGTCATGATTGGCCGCCTTCGCCGGCCGGCCGCAGGATCCGTGCGATGGCCCGCGCCAGCCGGTCCCACTTGTTGGTTTCCACCAGCAGTTGCCTGCGCCCCTTCGCTGTGAGCCGGTAAAATTTTGCCCGCCGATTGTTTTCCGACGTGCCCTCCGCGGCGGAAATCCATCCCCTTTTGATGAGCCGGTGCAAGGCCGGGTAGAGCGAGCCCTGCTCGACTTGCAGCACCTCCTCGGAGTTGCGCTCGATCGCTTTGGCGAGAGCATGGCCGTGAGCGGGCCCAAACAGAAGTGTCCGAAGAATGAGCAAATCGAGGGTGCCTTGAAGCAGCTCTAATCGGCCGGCGGAATCCCGAGTAGACATTCTAGGTGAATGATATGGAACTTCCGGTAGAATGTCAAGGTGAAGTACGCCCCGAATTTTACTTAATGCCGATCACCATGGAATCGGCCCCCGTCAAGTGCTCGACGCGCGTCTCGCGGAAACCGGCTTCCCGCATCCAGCCCGAGCAATCGGCCCCAGTGTAATCAAAGCCGCCCGGTGTTTCGATGAGCATATTAAGGCTCATCAGAAGGCCGAAAGCGTTCTCACGGCGATCGTCGTCGATTAGCGCCTCGTAGACAATCATCGCGCCGCCGCCCGGCAGCGCTTCGTACGCTTTCTTGATCAGACCGCGTTTTTCTTCGACGTTCCAATCGTGGAGGATGTGGCCGAAGATCAGCACGTCGGCGGATGGAAGCGGGTCGCGGAAAAAGTCGCCAACCTGAAATCGCAGGCGCGAGCTGAGTCCTTGCGCCGCAACATATTCCTCGAACACCGGCTGCACCGCGGCTAAATCGTAACCCGCTCCGGAGATGTGGGGCTGCGCCAGCGCCACCTG
The DNA here is from genome assembly GCA_039924505.1 of Bryobacteraceae bacterium. Classification (GTDB taxonomy): domain Bacteria; phylum Acidobacteriota; class Terriglobia; order Bryobacterales; family Bryobacteraceae; genus JBDTAT01. Next base: position 1,123 of record JBDTAT010000357.1, on the reverse strand, counting down.
CACCGGAAGACAGCCTTGCGCGCAGCCGATATCCACGAACGATTTATAGTCGCGCCAGGGGAATTTGGCGGCCATCGCCCGCGCGGTCGCCATACTGATGCCGGTCATTGCTTGCAGGAAGAGCCGCAGACGCGTGGGATCCGAATAAAGCGCCTCAAAAGCGTTTTGACCGCGCTTGATCTCATTCTGCGGCAGCCCGGAGCGGAGGGCCTCTGTCAGCGCGCCCCAAAAACCATAGAGACGTGTGTTGGCCATCTCGAGAATTCCGCCGGTGTAGCTGGGCTTGTTTCGATCCAGAAAGAAATCTGTCTCGGCCGAGTTCGAATACTTGCCGCCGTTACGCTCCAGCATGTGTAGAGCTACGAGTGTGTCGAAAAAATCGCGCGCGCCGCGCGGATGCACGCCCAGGCGCTCGCCGAGTTGGCCGCAAGTGAGCGGTCCCTGGGCAAGCTCGGTGAACACGCCCAACTCAACCGCGCTCAACAGAGTTTTAGACGCCCAGTAACCCAGGCCAAGCTGAAGAATCCCAGCGGGAGAAAGTTCTGCTGTTTTTAGAGCTTCATCGGGCATTGCGAAATTATAACTCAACGCGGATTCTATTTTGCGGTTGGCGGCAAGCCGGTGCTCCCGCGTTCTATAATTGTCTGGATCAAGTGGAAAAATGCGAAATTTGATTCGAACAGTTCCCTCGGTGGTTCTTACGGTGTCGCTCGTGCTTGCGGCGGGGTCTTGCCGGCGCAAGAAAGAGAGTTCAGCGCAGCCGGTCGCGGAAGAAGCTACTCCCACGCTGGCTTCCACCATCAACATCGCGGACCCGGCTTCCGCTGTTCAGTTTGTGCGCGGCTTTTACGCTATCGAAGCGGGCGCCTGGCGCTGGACCATGGCCAGGTTTTCCGTGGTCCTGCGTCCACCGGCGGCAGCGGCGAAAAAGGGCGCCACCTTACAATTCAAATTCAACATTCCGGAAACCGTGATCGCGCGCCTTAAGCCGGAGACTCTCAACGCCACCATCAACGGCCTTCCGCTTCCACCCCAAACCTACACCAACTCCGGCGACTGCCTGTACTCGCGCGACGTCCCCGCTAGCGCGCTTACCGCCAGCTCCGTCATCGTCGATTTTGCT
>JBDTAT010000356.1:0-6076 GCA_039924505.1 Bryobacteraceae bacterium | reverse complement strand
GCGTCGTTGAAATGCAGATCGCCGGCAATCGGCTCCGGATTAGGGGGCGCCGGAAAGAACGTATGCGCCAGCACCCCCGGCACGAACGGGTAGCCATCGCCATGGTCGCCCTGGGCGAACAAGACATTGAGCGTGTGCGGGCCGGTGGCCGCGGTGGTCTGAGTGAATGTCAGCTTGGCATACTTGGCCCACTCGTTGAACGCGCGCACGATTTCGGCCTGTGCGGCGCTGGCGCCCAACTGCGGGGTCAGGCTGGTGACCGCATATAACAGATCCGCCGCGCCCAATCCAGGGCCATCCCAGCCGTCGCCGATAAGAGGAATGTCCTGGCTCACCTGGCCTTCGGCCGTCAGCGCTCCCGCGCAGGCGCGAACCGGCACACCGGCGATCAGTTCCGGCGAGGCGGGAAATATGTAAGAAACTTCGTCCCAGTTGGCCAGTTGCACGGCGCGCGCCGGATCGCCCAGGACCAGCAGATGATTCGGCGCCAAATCGGGATTCTCCTGAAGTTGGAGTCCCGCGCCCAACACCAGCATTCGCGCCACGCCCATATCGACATCCGGGTAGAACTCGATCAGATAGTAGGCCGCGGACGCCGTGTCTCCCGCGTTGACCAATAGCGGGCTAAGCTTGTCCCGCGCCGGCAACACGCCCGCCCACCGGACGCCGAGTCCACTGAAATCTATGCGGTCCGGCGCCGCAACCGACACTGCGAAGTCGGGAACGTAGCCGAGGACCGTGGCCCCGCGCGCGGTCAGGGCAGCGACTTGATCCGCCGACGGCTGACTGTGGAATTGCACGATCAGATGCGAGACTCCCGGCGCACGCGGCAGCCGCCGCTGGCGCAATAGCGCCTTCCGCGCGGCGAACGGAGTCACGGCAACGGGGTCGAACTGCCGTGTTCTCAGCCGCAAGAGAGGCTGCGCGGCCAGCATTCCGGTGGTGGCAAGCGATGCCGCCAAGATTCGATAAATCCATCTCACAGTTTGCTTCTCGGACGGGCCTGAGAAAAACTCACAGTGGAAGCCACTGAGTATCGTCTGGGATTTTCCGTATGCAACTGGCTCGACAGGGGGGTAGAAAACAACTGATGTGGTGCTGGCTCGCGCTGGCGCCGATGGGATTACCTGGAGCTAATTTTCCGGCCGCCTATACGATTCAAACGGTTGCCGGCGGCGATAACGTCGGCGATGGCGGTCCAGCGGCGGCGGCGCTGTTCGGTCAGCTCGAGGGCGTGGCGGTAGATGCCAAGGGCGACATCTTCTTGTCCGACGCGGTGGGAAACCGGGTGCGGAAGATCACGCCCGACGGCGTCATACGGACGCTGGCCGGCACCGGAACCGCGGGTTTTTCAGGCGATGGGGGCCCCGCCACGCAAGCGGACCTGAACGCCCCGTATGGGATCGCGGCCGACGGGGCTGGGAACCTCTATATCGCCGACCTGGGAAATGCCCGCGTCCGTATGGTCGCGCCGGATGGAACCATTCGGACGATTGCGGGCGGTGGATCGATTCCGCCGGGTGGAGACGGCGATGGCGGACCGGCGAGCAGCGCAAAACTGGTATCGCCGCGCAATGTCGCCGTGGACGGAGCGGGGAATCTCTACATCTCCGATTTCGACGGACAGCGGGTTTACGAGGTGTCGGCGGGAACCTTGACGACCGTCGCGGGAACCGGCAAGTCCGGTCTTTCAGGCGACGGCGGCGCGGCGAGCCTGGCGCAAATCTCTTACCCCGCCGGTCTGGCGGTGGACTCCCAGGGCGCGCTGTACATCGCCGACAGCAACAATCACCGCATCCGGCGCGCCTATCGAGGGCAGATCGTGACGCTGGGACTCACCACTCCTGGAACGGGGCCATCGCTTGCGCCGCGCACCCCGACCGGACTCTCGTTCGATGGAGCGGGAAACCTGTGGATCTCGGATGCTGCGGGCGGCCAGATTTATCGCATGAATCCGTTAGGAGCGGTCACCGCTATCGCCGCGCCGGCGCAGGACGTGGCTGCCGATGCGGCCGGCAACGTGTACGCTGCCAGCGGCGGGCATCTGGAGAAGATCACGCCGGCGGGCACGCCGTCGGTCATCGCGGGCACGGGCGCGTACGCGTTTGCGGGCGATGGCGGCCCGGCCCTGAATGCGCGCTTGAATCTGCCGGGCGCAGTGGCGTTGGACGCGGCGGGGAATCTCTACATTGCCGATACGTCCAATCACCGGATACGCAAGGTCTCGACCGCTGGGGTGATCATGACGGTTGCAGGCACCGGTGTGGCGGCGTATGGCGGCGACGGCGCGCCCGCCACTCTCGCGCCATTGAATTCTCCCGGCAGCGTGGCGGTGGACGCGGCGGGAAACCTCTACATCGCCGACACCGGTAACCACCGGCTGAGGGAAGTGACGGCGGCGGGGGTGATGTTGACGGTGGCGGGCACGGGCGTGGCCGGCTATAACGGCGACGGCGGACTGGCTTCGGCTGCGCAGGTGAACGCGCCCAAATACGTGACGGCGGACGGCGCGGGCAACGTATATTTCGCCGACACTGGCAACCAGCGTGTTCGAAAAATTGCGCCGGGCGGAGTGATCTTCACGGTCGCGGGCACGGGACTGCGCGGCTTTTCAGGCGACGGTGGGGCGGCCATTTCGGCCAGTCTGGATACGCCGCTCGGTCTGGCGCTCGACAGAGCCGGGAACCTGTACATTGCCGACAGCGGCAATCGCCGCGTGCGGGTGGTATCGACCGTTGGCGCCATCTCGACGCTCGGCGGCGCGGGCGTGTTGGGCTCGCCGCGCGGTGTTGCGGTGAGCGCGGCGGGCGACGTGTTCGTGGCCGACGCCGCCACGAACCAGATCATCCACATGGATACGGCGGACAACTGGAGCGTGGCCGCGGGCGATGGCTCGGCCGCATTCGGCGGCGACGGCGGGGCGGCTAGTTCCGCGCAGCTTGACGCGCCGAGCGATATCGCGATCGACGCCGCGGGCGATCTTTATGTCGCCGATGCGGCGAACAATCGAATTCGCGAACTGACGCCGGGCGCGGTAGTGGCGGCTCCGCTGGTGGCGCCGCTGGTTTCCTCCGGACTGACGATCGTCAATGCCGCGAGTCAATTGCCGGGTCCGGTGGCGCCTGGCGAAGTGCTCTCCATTCTCGGCGCGGCAATCGGTCCGCCGACCGCGGCCGGCGCGCAGTTTGCCGCGCCGGGCGTGCTAGCCAACCAGATCGGCGACACGCAAGTATTGTTCAACGGCAGCCCGGCGGCGCTATATTACGCGCAGGCAAGCCAGATTAATGTGCAGGCGCCCTACGAAATAGCGGGCTTGGCGAGCGTGGATGTGCAGGTGATCTACAAAGGCGCACTGGCAGGACGGGCGACCCTGATCGTCACCGCCGTCTCACCGGCGCTGTTCACTCTGGCGCAGGGCACGGGCCAAGTGGCCGCGCTGAACGAGGATGGAACTTACAACTCGGTTGGGAATCCGGCCGTGCGCGGCTCGGTGGTGACAATTTTCGCGACCGGGGAAGGCCAGACCAACCCATCCGGCGCCGATGGCGTGCTGGCGGGAAATCCCGACCCGGCGCCGCTCGCGCCAGTCTTACTGCGCGTGGGGAATTATCCGGCCGACATTCTTTTCGCGCAGGAAGCGCCGGAACAGGCGGGGCTGCTGCAGATAAATGCGCGGCTACCGGGCGGCTACTTTGCAGGCGGCGTTTTACCGCTGGTGTTGCAGGTGGGTGGAGGGGTGAGTCAGCCGGGCGTGACTATTGCGGTGCAGTAGCGGGTGCAAGCAGATCGTGCGTGGGCCGCCGTAACTTAGCGTCCGGATAAAAGATGCCTGGTTATCCTTGGCAGGCTACGATTGGCGCAGAATAGATCGAGGCATCGATAACGAAAAATGGCAATAGAACCGCGGCTCGAACATCAAGCTCTCAAGATCAGACAGCTCGTCGAAGACTACCGGGCCGGTCGTATTGGTATCTGGCGAGCGTAAAAGTGAGCGTGCTCAAAAGTCAGTGCATACCTACCGATACGGACCTGTGGAGAGTCGATCAAGCTGAGCGTTTTTGGCGAGCCAGGCGGGAACTCCTTGCCGGGTCGTTCAACGATTACGTGCGAGATGCACTTCCACAGCGCCGAATATGAAACATTGCCGCGATGCCGGCAGGCCCAGACCGCGATTGTACGGGCGCGGCCCCCTTGCGCGAGCGGGACCTGACCGTCGGACCAACGCGCCCTCATTGTGGTTGCGGCAAAAACGCATTGCGCGGGCTTCGGTCGATCGTGGAAACGCGGAGCGGCGTATTTCTTAAACCGAGGGCCTGTTACAAAATAACCTGTCCGAGCCACTCGCGTAAGCAGGTTATTTCGTCACAGGTACTAAGAAGCGCGCCGCTTCTTGCGACCTAACGCCAATGCGGCCGCGAGGCCCGTGCCCAGCAGTAACATGCTGGAGGGCTCCGGAATGGCCGTGCCGGCAAGCGAAAATGTCATGTTGTACGTCGGGGCTGGAGCGCCGCCTACGATGTCCGTCCCAATGCGCAGCCAATCCGGATCCAGATTCGTGTTCCGGATCCACGCCTGCAAGTCCCCCGTGAACGGAGTGCCCGGAGGCATGATCGGTTTGGGGGCGGAAAGCCAGAGAAAGTTTCCGCTCGACAACTCCACTTCCGGTCGGAAGAAGTCATGATCGGCTGCGCCAACAACAAATGGTGTGTTGAAGACGATGCTGAAAAGAACCTCCTCCCCCGTCACGGGGCCTTCACCACGGGTGTTTTGATTGGGAATGGGGTTGATGCCGTTAATTACGGAGTTGGCAGCCGTAAAACTCGGATTCAGAATACTGGCCGTGACTCCGATGCCACCGGTGGCTTCGTCGAAAGCGGCAAATTGGTTGTCACTCGGCGAGTTTACCCTTGTGGGCACGCGGCCATCCGGAGGATTGACGGAATCCAGCGGAAAGACGCGATAGAGTTCGATCTCAACATCCTTGATGGCGGATAGCGAAGCGCCGCTTGGCAGCAAGCCAGTAAACGTAGCTCCGCTGACGAGCGCATTCTGGCCGAGAATAAAATCGTCAGCCGTTTCCGTCTCGGCCAGACTTCCACTGGCGGGACCGGAAACCGTGGCGATTAACCCGTTGGGATTGCCGGTGCTAAACAGCGTGACCGGACTCGCCGCCAGAGTGGCCGCGAGAAATGGAATCAGAGTGATTGTCGAAAAGCGCAGGTTGGCGTACATCGAAACTCGTTCTCCTTGGCCTACAAACGGTAAACGATTCAACGGTGGGAGTCAAGCTCTGCGTGTCCTGTACGTCCTGTGCCGGCGGCTTCCCAGCAATTGCCCGTCCTTCAAGCTAACGGACAGCCACAGCCTGTTCGGCGTGTGTCAAATACTCCGAATACGGTCCCTTGAAATCTTCGATGCGGCCTTTGTCGAAACTCCAGATGCGCGTTGCTACTTCGTCGATCACGTCGTAATCGTGGGTGACCAGCAGCACCGTCCCGTCATACTTCTGCAGCGCGATGTTGAGGGCGTTGATCGACTCCAGGTCCAAGTGGTTGGTCGGTTCGTCCAGCACCAGGAAGTTCGGTTTCTGCAGCATCAGCCGGCAGAAGATGATTCGCGCGGCCTCGCCGCCCGATAAGGCCTGCGTGCGTTTCAGCGCGTCGTCCCCGCTGAACAACATTTGACCCAGCAACCCGCGCAGCTCTTCCTGGGATGCCTGCGGGTCGAATTCATTCAGCCATTCGAGCATGGTAACGCCATGCCGGATGGACTCCTTGTGATCCTGCGAAAAATACCCCACCGAAACTTCGTGGCCCCAATTCACCAGGCCGGCGTCGATGGAAAAGTCTTGATCCGGCGGATCGATAAATCCGGTCGCGTTGCGGATCAGCGATTTCAGCATCGTGGTTTTGCCGGCGCCGTTGCGTCCGATCAGCGCGATCTTCTCGCCGCGCGCGATGCTGGTGGTGAAGTTCTGAAACACCTTCAGGCCGTCGTAGCTCTTGGACAGCCCCTTCACTTCCAGGGGATGTCGGCCCGATGGGCGCTTCATCTCGAAGCGAATGTAGGGGCGTTG